>JARRKW010000161.1:0-4506 GCA_037387645.1 Desulfuromonadaceae bacterium | reverse complement strand
CCAACAGGCCCAACAATGGCTCGACCAGGGACTGTCGGTACCGCGTATCAGCATCAATGTCTCCATGCAGCAGTTTATTCAACCCAACTTTCTGCCCCAATTGATGCAAACCCTGACAGACACAGGCCTGGATCCGAAAAGGCTCCAGATCGAGATTACCGAAAGCCTGCTGCACCAAGATCCCGGCGGCATCGCCTCTCTCTTCACCGCCCTGAACAAAATGAATATTCAGATTGCCGTCGACGATTTCGGCACCGGCTATTCCAACCTGAGCCGTTTGCAGGCCATGCCCATCGACTGCCTGAAGATCGACCGCCTGTTTGTCAGGAACATCGAAGGGCATAAACGCAACCAGGCCATTTTAAGTTCCATGATCGCCATGGCCCAGGGGTTGGAGTTGAATGTCATCGCCGAGGGGGTGGAAACCCAGGTCCAACGCGAATTCCTCATCCAAAAAGGCTGCTATGAGGCCCAGGGCTATCTGCTCAGTTTGCCGTTGGACCTGGAGCAAACCGTAGACTTTCTGCGGCAATTGCAACCGGCCGACACGGCATCCGCCTGAAATCCTGCGTCTCTATGACCATCGGCCCGGCCATATCTGGCCGGGCCGATGGTCTTTTTTGCGAACCTGTCAGCAGGGTAATCGGTACCAGCGCGGGCACAGCAAACGCTTCAGGCGACGCCGGGTCGCCTTGTTCTGCTGCAGAAACTCGGGAGCCTCCTCGGTCAGGGCAAAACAGAACTTTTGCGGCAGCTGGGAATAGACCGAGGTCGGCGGGCCGCCCCCGCGAATGCGCTTGAGCACCTTGCCGGTTTCATAGCTGTGGAAGTAGATCCGTTTCAACCCCAGATCCTGCCGAATAAAGGTGATGGCCGCATCCAGGGCTGCCTCGTTCCAGAGTTTGCGGTGGTTTTCCAGAGTTTCCAGATAGCTTTCGACATCCTCGCCGGCACCGCCGATGTGCATCCGCTCCAGAAAGCGCCGCAACCGTTCCGGTTCCTTCCGCAGAGCCACCACCCGCTGTCCGACCCAGATCGCCTTCCGCAACCAGTCGGTCTGCACCTCCTCGATGAGCGCTTCGTCGGTCTGGAAGGAACAATCGATACGAACCCAGCCCAGGGTATTGCGATCGCCCCCATGCACCGGATGACTGCCGAAGGTGAAGGGGCCTTTCCGATCGGGCTTGATGGCCCGATCGTATTCCCGGTCATGCCGGCGGGAAAAGTTGAGCTGCAATACCAGATTGCTTCCCGGCCGGGAGGTTTGCTCCCAGCTGCCAGCGCCTTCCCCCCAGCGGGCCAGGGTCAGCACATAGGTTTCCGGCAGCAGGGGCCATTGCAGGTCGAGATGTTCCCTGGCCAGAAAGCCGTCCCCGGCCAGGGACAGGGCGTTCTTGACGATGGGCTTTTGCAACAGGCCGGCAAAGGGGCCGGATTTCAACTCCCGGATCGCAACCCCCTCTCCCCGTTGCCAGCGCGGGGCCCAGGCCAGGCTCAGCAGATCCAGACAGTAGCGATCCTTAAAGTATCGGAACAGGGTCCGTTCGCCCGCCAGGCAGGCGATGACCTCTTCGACTTCTTCGCGTTTCATACGATAATCCCTTTTTCATATTCGCAAGCATCGCCGGTCTGCCCGGTCGATGCCCTAATCGATACCTTCCTCCGTAATCCGTTTTCACTTGAATTTGTGCAAGCATGTTGGTTCCTTTCTCTTCGGAAGTTTCGAAGCTATTGAGTCTCAAAGCGCATGCCGCTAAAGATGCGTCGCGGATTACCGCGCTCCAACTGGTAATGCTGCATCCGGCGATCCTGGTTGCTGCCTGCCTCGGCCAGGCGATTCGCGCGATCGAGCAGAAAGGCCAGACGCTTGAAGGCGATCTGCTTATTCCGGTGCTGGGAACGCTCCTCCCGCACTGCCACCGTCAGGCCGGTGGGATGGTGGGTCAGGCGAACGGCACTGGAGGTCTTGTTCACATGCTGGCCGCCGGCCCCACCCGCCCGACAGACGGTAATGCTGACCTGATTTTCCAGATCCAGCAGCTCAATCCGGCTGGGGCAGGCGATGACGGTCACGCTGATGAACCAGTTTTTGCGCCGATGTTTCGGCCGAAAGGGGCTCTGCCCCTGCCACAAAAGCGTTCCCCGCCATCGGCGGGTCAGTGCCTCGGCGGCGTCCCCCCGCACCTCCAGCAGCAATGAACGAAAACGGGGCCAGCCCTCGGCCTCCCCCGCGCCGTTTCTGCCTTCGACCCGGTCGAGCAGGCTGCAGCTGCAACCGCACTGCTGCGCTTCCGTGCGAAAAATGTCCGCCAGTTTGCCGACCACCCATTCGCACTCCGCCGGACCCTGGCCGGATGAAAATTGGAGCCATAAGGTTGTATTGTCCATGATTTTTCCTGTTTGACAGAGCGCCAGGCGGCAGCTCGAAGCAGGCCGCAGCAACCCGGGAATCAGGTTACCGAAGGCTCGGAGCACAGCCGAACAGCGATCCGCCTGGTGGCTAACGCCGGTTAGACTTCAGGATGCAAACCGGCGCTGCTGCGCCAGCTCCTAAGCTGGTGCAAGACGCAATAAGACCTTGGGCCTGAACGCTCTAAGTGCTGAAGGTGAAGAAAAGAAACAGCGGGCCGGTCAGAACCGGCGACGGGAAGAGCGGGGCAAGAGGCCCGACAACGTTGGGTAATTTTGCTTGTTCATGGTTCGGCCTCCTTTCCCGAAAATGGTTGGTGCTCTGGCTGGCAGAGTAGCAACCTTATACCCCAGGAGCCGGGCACAAGGCAAGCGGTAAAATCATCCTAGTGTCCCGTTTGGTCAGTCCTTTTAGATAATTCTGCGGCATTTTGGTCGTTGGCAAAGCGCGTCGACACAGGCCTAGCCTGCGCTAAGCCGAGGAGAGGTAACGCAGACAGCGGGCCAAAGGGCCAGAATTAATGAATGGAATTAACCACTCGGGGCACTAGGTTAGCTGCCGCTGTCGGATTCGCTTGCGGCCAGATCCGCCCAGTTCAGATCGAAACGGGCCAGATATTTGCGCAGCCGGTCGGCGTCATTCGGCTGTTTTTTCCCCTCCCGGGAAACCGCAAACAGGACCCGTCCGGCCGCGGACAGATTTTTCGAGGCCCGGCAGACCTTCAGCACCGCCGCCAGCTGGGCCCGGTCGAACAGGTCCAGGCGCTCGGCCGCCTCCCGCCCCAGCACCTCGGTCAGCAGCAGCTGCGCCGCATCGCTGGAGCGGGCCTGCCAGGCCTGTCGCAGGCGGGCAATCTCCTCCTGCACGGTCTCCGGGGTGATACGACCGGCCGGCGCCAGGGTGGCCATGCGGATGACGGCGCCGTTGAGATCGCGGAAATTGGCGGGCCAGGTCGCTCCCCCCGATTCGGCGAATTTGAGAAACAGTCGCCGCGCCTCCCTGTTCATGGTAATGCGATTACCGCTGCGGCGGGCGAAGCGGTCGAGCTCGTAATCCAGATTGGGTTCGATATCCTCGGGGCGCTCCGCCAGCCCCGGCAGAGCGAAACTCCAGAGGTTGATCCGGGCCAGCAGGTCCTCGCGGAAACGCCCTGCGGCCACCTCCCGATACAGGTCGCGATTGGTCCCGCACAGCAGCTGAAAATCGCTTTCCACCTCCTGGTCCGAACCCAGCGGCATGAAGCGCTTCTCCTCCACCGCCCGCAACAGCATGGTCTGCTCATCCAGGCCGAGCTCACCCACCTCGTCCAGAAACAACAGCCCGCCGTCGGCGGCCCGCAGCAACCCCTGACGATCCTGCAGCGCCCCGGTGAAAGCGCCTCGCCGATGCCCGAACAGGGTGGACATGGCTCCGTCGCCGCGCAGGGTGGCGCAATTGACCTCGACGAATGCTCCCCGGACCTGGCGTCGGGCTTTTTTCAACTCGAAGATACGTCGGGCCAGCTGGGATTTGCCGGCGCCGGTCGGACCGGTAATGAGAATGGGATCCAGGGCGTGCATGGCAACCTTTTCGATCCGCTCGATCAACCGGTTGAACAGGGGATTACGGGTCTCGATGCCCGACTTGAGAAAGGAGATGTCATCGGACTTTTCCTGGTTGAAACGACTGGCGATGCGATCGTAGCGGGACAGGTCGAGATCAATAATGGAATATTCCCCCGACACCAGTTGCTCGGAATTGCGCGAGGGACTGGTTTGCAGCAACCGGGCCGGAAAATAACGGGCTTCCGTCAACAGAAAGAGACAGATCTGCACCACATGGGTACCGGTGGTGATATGCACCAGATAGTCCTCATGTTCCGGGTCGAAGGGGTAGTTACGGGCAAACTGATGCAGGGCGGCGAACACATTTTCAAAATCCCAGGGGTCCTCCAACTCCAGCAGATGGGGCACAACCTCGGTCTCGGGCGAGACCAGCCCGATATCCGCGGTCAGGTCATCCAGCAGCTTGCGGTAACGGCTCTGATAGAGCAGCTCAAAGCGATCGATGAGCAGATCCTCCTGCTGGCAGAGGGCCACCGTAGGACGCCAGCGTTC
>JARRKW010000160.1:0-4514 GCA_037387645.1 Desulfuromonadaceae bacterium | reverse complement strand
TTCCCCTTCCTTTCCGGATTGGCGGGCTTCGCCGCGAGCATTCAGGGCCAAGGGGCCATGTCGAAGGGTAATGGTGACCAGTTCGCCGCGGGTCACCATCGGTGGGAATTCCACGTTGCCACGGTCAAGGGGGGTCCCCTGGCGTAACGATCGTTTGAGTTTTTTTCCGACCACTTCATCCGCATCGAAACAGGGGTTACGCAGCCTGACGATATCCAGTTCGGCCAGATTGAGGTCCTGGGATGACAGCAGGCTGCCCCGTTCCAGGTCGGTTGCGACGACGAGTACCGGCGCGATGGCTTCGAGTTTGCCGTTGATGCTTAGATTTTCCACGACCTGGTCGTCAATTCGAAAAATGATGGAAAAACGGCGGCTGTGCAGGATTTGCGGGTCGGAGGGAATGACTTCGGGGGTTAATTTCCCCTGGGGCAGAAAAAACGGTTGCGGAAATCGCTGGGCCTGGAAAGTAATGCGGGCTTGAGGAAGAAAGTCCCGTTTGGAATCCAGGTACTCGTTCAGGATGTTTTCCAGGGTCGTTTGATCAATGAGCAGCCCGGCGCGATGCACCGTTATGGAAGTTGCGCCGGTCCAGGATACCTCATCCAGGGGGACGGCATGTCGGCCCAAGGCCTTTTTAATCGTATCGATGGAATAGGTTTGTTGCTGGCCCGGTTTGGGGCTCGGCAGCAGTTGCAGCTCGGCGTGATCGGTGGCAGGACCGGAAAGTTCGGCAAGGTCACTGAGGGTAATCATGTCGGTAGTGACACCGCCTGGTCCCGGAGCCTGAGTTCCAGGCCGAAACAGGAGGTCGAAATCAGCAGGAAGAACAGCGTATGGATGATGACACGGGTCGGGATCATGAGCTCATCGTTGCTTAGCGTACCAGATCATTGGCCATCTGCAGCATTTCATCAGCGGTTCTGATGGCTTTCGAGTTGATTTCGTAGGCGCGTTGACCGGCGATCATGTTGACCATCTCTTCCATGATGTTGACGTTGGAGCCTTCCAGGTAGCCTTGCGAAATGGATCCCAGGCCGTTTTCTCCGGCCATGCCGGTTTCCGGCGAGCCGGAAGAAACGGTTTCGGCGAACAGGTTGTGACCCAAGCTGTTGAGACCGGCGGGATTGCTGAACCGGGCCAGTTCCATGGTGCCGATTTCGGTCGGGGTATTGCTGCCGTCCTGCAGTACTTCGACGGTGCCGTTATTGCTGATGGAAATTTTGGTGGCGCCGGCCGGAATGACGATTTCCGGTGCAACGGGCAGACCCTCGGAAGTGACCAGGCGGCCGGTGCTGTCCATTTTCATGGCGCCGCCGCGGGTGTAGGCGAGCTCGCCGTTGGCCTGGGTTACCTGAAAGAAGCCCTGGCCTTCAATGGCCAGATCCAGTTCGTTGCCGGTGGTATGAATGTCGCCAAGGGTAAAAACCTTCTGAATGGCGGCGATTTTGGATCCCAGGCCGATCTGAACCCCGGTCGGAAGTTCACCGCCGCCGGCGACGGTGGAGCCGGCGATTTTGGCGGTCTGGTAGAGGATATCTTGAAAATCGGCACGACTCTTTTTGAAACCGGTGCTGTTGACGTTGGCCAGGTTGTTGGCGATAACGTCCATGTTGGTCTGTTGTGTTTCCATTCCGGTCGCGGCGGTCCAAAGGGCTCTGATCATGTCGATTCTCCTCTATGTCCTACAGGGTTCCGATTTCGTTCATTTTGGAGCGCAGGTTGTCGAAGTTTTTGATGGCACGCTGGGAGGTTTCGAAAACCCGCATGGTTTCAATCATGCGAACCATTTCCTGCATGATGTTGATGTTGGATTGTTCCAGTTGTCCTTGCATGATCTTTCCGTTTTCCAACAGTGGGGCATTGTCCCCCTGGAGACGGAAAAACGACCCGCTGACCCGCTCCAGCTGGGTTTCGTCCACCTGATACAGGGCAATTTTGGCGCCGGTCTGCTCGTCCATCTGAATGGTTCCGTCTTCGGCGATGTTGATGGTGTTGCCTTCGACCATAACCGGCTGATCGCCATCGTCCAACAGCATGAAACGATCACCGATTTTCAGATATCCATCGGTATCGCGCATGAAGTTCCCCTGGCGGGTAAAAAAGGTGTTGCCCTGTTCGTCCTGAACCTTGAAAAAGCCCTCAGCGGCAATGGCCAAGTCAAAGGTCTGGCCGGTATGAGTGATCAAGCCGGGGGAAAAATCGGTAAATCCTCCGCGAATCTGGGCAAAATTGATTCCTTGAGTACCGTTTCCCGACTGCGCCTCGCTCAGGGCAGCTTCAAAAGTGGCCCGTCCCTTTTTGAAACCGGAGGTGCTGACGTTGGCCATGTTGTGGCTGATGGTATCGAGCATTTCCATTCTGGTTCTGGCCCCTGACAGGGCGCTGTATATTCCTGAACTCATGTTGACCTCTTCGCTGTGGGCTTAGCTGTCATATCGACCGACGCGAGGAATTTCTTTAGGTTTTTGTTGCTGTAATCGCGTGAAAGGTCTTTTTCGTTTCCTGTCCCGATCGAAAGGTTCCGGTCGACCAAGCTCATGAATCGTCCGGGCGGATTTCAGTCGCCGGATTTTTCGGTTTCTGTTGTCCCGGGAACCCGGACCAGTTTCAGCAGCTGATCGGCCTCGCCCGGTGATATCTCGAGAATGTCGGCAATGACATCGGCCTCCAGGCCGCGGCGGGCCATGCTGGAAACCATCCGATACTTTTCCGGGATATTCTTCGTTCCGTCGCCTCCCTTGAGGCGTTGTTTCAAATGCGCCTGGGCCAGGTCGCTGGAGAATTCATCGGCGCGTGATTTGGTGGTCGGACGGCTCTCGGCCTGGTTTTTCTGTTGCAAAGCGGTTTGCAGTTGCCGGCCCAGTTCCGCCAGCTTTGTTTTCGCCTGTTCCAGATGGTGTTCCAGCCGCCAGCATCTTGCCACCAGGGCGATGGCGGCGAGAAGTGTCAGGGCAAAGAACAGATCCTTTCCGGCCATGGGCTACCTCCTGCCAGGACTCCGGCCGGGACCGAGGTCGCGGCGGTTGAGTTTGGCTTTCAACTTGACCAGGGCCTGGCTGTGCAGTTGGGATACGCGTCCTTCGGATACGCTGAGAACCTCGGCGATTTCTTTCTGGGTCAATTCTTCATAATAATAGAGAGCGATGACCTGGGTTTCCTTTTCCGAGAGCTCCTGCAGGCAATTGGCGATTTCCTTGGTCAGCTCAAGGTTTTCCAGTTGTTGCAGGGGGCCTTGGGAGGAGGTGTCTTCGAGGGTTTCCTGCAAAGTGCGCCCGCCCGGTTCATGGTCGATGGTTTCTTGCAGACTGACTAGGCCAAGATGGTTCACTTCGCCGAGCAGCTGATGGTATTCAGCCAATGGCAGGCCGAGTTCCTTGGCGACCTCTTCTTCTTCCGGGGTTCGCCCCAGGCGGTTTTCCAGTTCAAGGAAAGCATCGCTGATGCGGTTTTGCTTTTCCCGCAGGGAACGGGAGAACCAGCCCATTTTGCGGGCTTCGTCCAGAATCGCTCCGCGGATGCGACGCTCGGCAAAGGTCTTGAACTGCACCCCCTTGCCCGGGTCGTAACGGCCGGCGGCATCCATCAGGCCCACCATGGCGGCACTGGTCATATCATCTCGGGTCATATAGGAGGGGACCTGGCAGACCATGCGCTCGACGATGAAATCGACCGTCGGCAAATGTTCTCGAATCAGCGTATCCCGATCCACCGGGAGTTGCGGTGGAGTGGGATAGATGAACGTGTCCAGATCCATAAAGTTACTCGCTCTGTCCGAAGGAGAGGAGGCGTTTCCAGAAAAACTGGGGTGTTCCCTTGGGCTGTACATTCTGCATCATGGACGTGAGGTTTTCGGCCAGGTCTTCGAAGGAACTGCTGATTTTGCTTTTCGGGTAGAGTTCCACCATGACGGTCTGTTTGGCGATGGATTCGCGCATCCTTTTATCGTAGGGGATGCAGCCGAGGTAATCGATGGAAATATCCAGGTACCGATTGGAAACCAGGGTCAGTTTTTTGTAGACGTCAAGAGCCTCGTCCTGGTCGGATACCGAATTGACAATCAGATTGAAACGGCGTTCGTGAAATTTGGTGGAAAGCAGCTTCATGATCGCATAGGCATCGGTAATAGCCGTCGGATCCGAGGTGGTGATCACGAGGATTTCCTGGGCCGCGACATTGAAATAGGTGACGTTTTCCGAAATGCCCGCTTCCGTATCGATAATGATGAAGTCGAAATCACTGTGGAAGGCATCCATGGCCTCGAGAAATTTCAACTTCTGGTCGGGCGTGAGATGGGTAACGGACTGAATGCCCGAGCCGGCCGGCAGGATTTGAATCCCTTCAGGACCTTCAACCACAATCTCTCCCAGGTCTTTTTCGCCGGCAAAGAAATGGTTGAGATTGTACTGCGGGGCCAGGCCGAAGACGACGTCGATGTTGGTCAGACCCAGGTCGGCATCGATAATCAGAACTTTTTTACCCATACGCGCCAGAATGATGGCGATGTTGGCTGCCAC
>JARRKW010000159.1:1399-7387 GCA_037387645.1 Desulfuromonadaceae bacterium | reverse complement strand
GCAATCAGTTTCGGAGCGAAATCATGCAGCACGGCATGGCCGAGTCCGGCGGGCTTTTCCATGACATCGAGAGCACCACGGTTGATCGCCTGAAAGGCGGTACTGTTTTCCTGGGGGTTGAGATTGGCCGACAAGACCAGAATGGGCGTTGGACAACGGGACATTATTTCCGCCACCGCAGTAAGACCATCCATCTCCGGCATCTGGATATCCATGATGACCAGGTCCGGCCGCAGACGGGACGTCTCCAACACCGCTTTGCGCCCGTTGTCGACCTCGGCTGCAATGCTGATTTCCGGATCCTGCGTCAGCAAGTCGCAAAGGAGGCTGCGCACCAGTTTTGAATCGTCCGCTATCAGTACCCGAATCATCTGTCCCGCTAGCCGATAAAAGTTTCCACTGCCCGCAACAACGTGCCCTGATCAAAACGGCCCTTGACGATATATGCCTGGGCTCCGACGGCGAGTCCTTTGCGTTTGTCCTGATCGGAGGCATAGGAGGTGACGATGATCACCGGCAGATCCCGGGTCCGTTCATTCTCACGAATTTTCTCCGTCAAGACAAAGCCACTGATGCCGGGCATATCGACATCACTGACCACTAGATCAAAACGTTGGGTGGCCAACTTCTCCAGTGCATCTTCACCGGAAACCGCCACGCTCACCTCATAGCCACGAGCTTCGAGAATGTTCTTTTCCATGGTTCGCGTGGTAACCGAATCGTCCACCACCAGGATCCGCCCCTTGTTGCTGACAGCCAGTTGTGTTTTCAGCTCGGTCTGCAAACGGGTGCCCCCGGCGGAAGACGCGGCGACAAACAACTCCGCCACCGAAAGGATCAAGGCCGGCTGACCATTCGGCAAAATGGAGGCCCCGGTAAAATAATGCACCTGACACAGCTGATCCCCCAGATTTTTGACCACCAGGTCTTGAACCTCGAGAGATTGGGACACCTGGCAAGCCAGCAGTTGGCCCCGGCATTGAAGAATCAGAACGGTAAGGCGCGACCGAAGCGGTTGCCGCCGTGATTTTGGCAGGTCGAGCATTGCCTGCAAAGAAACCAGCGGTATGCTCATTCCCTGAAAGTGAATGACTTCGGCACCCATTTCGGAAAAGATATTTGCTGCCTCCAGATGTACGATTTCAACCAGGTAATGCAGCGGCACGATAAAGGTTTCGGCTTCACAGGCGACAACCAGCCCGGTGATAACCGCCAGGGTCAAGGGAAACTGGAGGACGACCGAAGTCCCCTTTCCAACCAGGGAGTGCAGCTGCAACTTCCCCTTGACCTGGTCGATGGCGGTCTTCACCACATCCATACCGATGCCCCGACCGGAATGATCGGTCACCATCTGACAGGTGGTAAAGCCCGGTTTCAGAATCAAATACAGCGCCTGCTCATCAGACAGGCCCCGCGCCTCCTCGTCACCGAGCAGACCCTGTGCCACCGCCACCTGACGCAACCGCTGCGGATCGAGCCCCCGCCCGTCATCGCTGATAACCAGTTGCACGGATCCCCCCTCGTAACTGGCCAGCAGTTCAATGCGGCCGGCGGACGACTTGCCCTGACGGCGGCGATCCTCCTCCGCTTCGATGCCGTGGTCAACGGCGTTGCGTAACAGATGCACCAGCATGGGCCGAACCGCCTCGATCATCCTGCGATCAAGTTCCAACTCGTCCCCGCGTACTTCAAAACCGATCTGCTTCCCCTGCGCCCTGGCCATATTCCGTAATACCCCCTCAAGCTCATCGGTGACAAAAGAAAGGGGCAGCATGCGCAGCGATAAACCTTCGCTTTGCAATTCATCAACCAGGGACTGCGCGATGCAAACATTCTGTTCCAGTTCAGTGGCCAGCCCCCGCAGATCCGTACTGACCTTTTTGAGCTGGGGATACCCGGTCGAATGGGTCAAATCGGGCAGCAATCGGTCAAGTTGCCAAAGCAAACGATTCAAACGACTGCTGCGATCCACCAAGGCGTCTCGTACGATGGCAACTTCACCGAGCAAATTCAACAGACGATCGATCTGGGCCACGCTGGTGCGAACCGATTCGATGCCGATCCGGCTATCGGTCGGCCGGTCCCCTTTTGCCAGGGACAGATTACCGTCGGTCAAGGCGGCAACGACCTCTTCCACCGCCAGCACGGGTTGTTCGCCGGCAGCGAGGGCCGTAACCATGCTCGCCAGAACGTCCAGCGCCGCCAGCAACTGGTCGATCAACTCAGGGGTTACCGTTTGTTCACCGCTCTCAAGATGTTTAAGTTGATCCTCTACGGCATGGGCCAAGCGACTGAAATCAACCAGATTGAGCAGCCGGGCCGACCCTTTCAGGGTATGCAGACTGCGCAGCAGCGGACGGAGGCGCTCCGCCTCCATGCCCTGTTTTTCCAGGGCAATAAATCCATGGCGCAGGGTTTGCAGATGTTCCTCGGCTTCGCGGCAGAAAATGCCGGTATATTTGTTTACATCCACCTTAGGTCTCGGCCTCGACCTGATCCCGCAACCGTTCGGCCAGGCTGGTCAGTTCGGCGATCGCCTGCGCCGTCTCCTCTGCGCTGGACGCAACCTGCGTGGCAACCTCACGAACCTCAATGGTGGTCTCGGCCATCTGTTCGCTTGCGGTGGTCTGTTGTTGTGTGGACAGTTTGATTTCCCGAACGGCCAGCATGGTATCCTGCACCACGGCGATTATCTTGCGCAAAGCCTCGGCGATATCGGCCACCTTGGCACTGGCCGAATCGACCCCCTTGCTCCCTTCTTCCGTGAGCATGATACTTGAGTTGGTGGCCTTCTGAATCTCCTCGATCAGTCCTTTGATCTGGCCGGTGGCGTCAACGGTGCGCTCGGCCAACCGCTTCACCTCTTTGGCCACAATGGAAAACCGCTTCCCGGCTTCGCCGGCGCCCGCCGCCTCAATGGCCGCATTCAACGCCAACAGGTTGGTCTGATCGGAAATTTCATCAATGATATCGACGATTCCACCGATTTTCTGCGAATTTTCCCCCAGTTCAACCATCGCCTCGGCCAGAGTCTGAACCTGATTCTTAAGTCCTCCCATGCCGGCAACAGCTGTCTCTACCGCCTTCATGCCCTGGTTGCTGACCATGCTGGCGTTCTCGGCCTGGGCTTCGACCCGTTTGGCGTTTTCCGCCACCTGTTTGGCGGTGGCGGCAATCTCCAGCGAGGTGCTACTGGCCTCCTGTACCGAGGAGGCCTGCTGATTGGCGCAACTCGATTGTTGCGCGGAAATGGCCATGATCTCACCGGCACTGCTGGAAAGCTGACGGATGGCTCCTTTGAGACCGGCCAGCAACCGCGCGTTTTTGTCAATCTCATCCCGCAGGTTTTTAACAATAACCTGCGTCATCTTGTTGAAAGCTCGAGCCAACTGGCCAAGTTCATCCTGCGACCGCACCTCGATGGTCTCGTCAAAGCGGCCATCGGCGATCCGGTCGGCCACCAGGGTCAGCCGCTTCAGCGGGCCGGTCACTCGGAAAACCACCAGATAGATGGTTGCCGAAGCCACCAACAAAAGTAAAAACATGGAGAAAATCACGGTGTTGCGCAACTGCGCAATGGCGTTTTCGGTTTCCTTGATGGACAGGCCAACCCGGAAACCGCCCCAATGTTCCCCTTTGACAAAAACCGGAGCGACGATATCCCAAACCGTTTCACCGGTGTCCCGCTGGTAAATCTGCCGCAACACCTTGTTACCGTCGCCACCACGATAGCGGGCCGCCGCCAGGCCGGTTTTGTCGTTAAAAATCCGTTTCGTCCGATTCCAGTCCCGATCCTTAGCGGCATCGCCGGTCAAGGGTTGGGTATTAATGCTGTGATGGGTCGGCACATAACCGTTTCGATCCACCAAGACCGCGAAAACAACCATTTTGTCCTCTTCCAAAATGGTATCCTGAATGGGCGAGATCTTACTGTCGAGATAAGCATCATAGACCGTTCTGAATTTCGGATCGGCGGTACCGGCCAGCGGACCTTCGGTAATCAGTCGATAATCGTGGTCGAAGATTTGCTCGCGGGTAAAACGTCCGCTCTCGACGGCATCTTCCAGAAGGGCACTCATGCTGCTGGCTCCAACCAGGGCGATAACCTGGGCCTTGGCAAACAGGATTTCCTTGAGGGTGGCCGCCCGGTGCTCCACAAACAGATAGCTGAAAACCCCCATGATCAATGTCAACACGACAATCAAAGATATGCATATCTGCATGGAAAGGCTGTTTTTTACCCAGTTCATCATGATCTCTCCCTTTCTCAGAAATAACCGGCACGATCCGATCCCGCAACCCGGTCGATCCTCCATGGCAAATATTCAGCAGCTAACGCGCATGCAGACAAACCAGTCCCGTTTTCGCCCCTTCCCGAATCCTCTGCGAATGTTTCATTCGACTTTTTCGTCGATAACAAAGTCCGCCCGGGAAAACACCTGCCCCAGGTCCAGGAAAATGATCATCCCTTCTGGCTCGATCGCGGCCAAGCCCAAAAACAGGCCAAGATCACTGACGGCGAAAACCTGCCCGCGCAGATTGAACAGCCCACGGATGTGACCGGCAACCCGAGGCACCGGGACCAGTCGGGCCGGCAGGCGCACCACTTCTCGAACGGTGTTGGCGGCAATGGCAAAACGCTGTCCCCCCATGCGAAAGACCAGGAATTCCCGGGTCGCTTTCTCCTCCACCTCAACCGTATCCAGACTCTGCCAGTAATCCCGCCGCAAATCCTCCAGGACCTGTCGAATCTCACTGATATTTTGTTTTTTTGGGGTCATGGCCTCCCCTTATTCAACCACCACGTCAAGGTCCAGCAGACTGAAATCCTGACGACAGATTTCCAAAAATACGGCCCTGGACAATCCCCCGGAATGGGGAATAATCACTTCGTCGGTTGTCTGTTCCAATAAACGCATGGTGTTGTTCAATTCCCGGCTCGCCTCCCTGGGCTGGGCGAGGCGCTGAAAAATTCGCGCCAGGTTGTAATGCGGCATGATGAAATCGAGATCGAGCAACAGCGCCTTACGATATTCCTCGACAGCGGCCACAACCTCCTGCTGCGCCTCAAAAATCAACCCGCGCAGAAAATAGGCCTCGGGCAACAGATCATTGGCGACCAAAACCCGGTTACAGAAATCGAGAGCCTCCTCGTATCGGGCCTGGTTGGCCCGGATGAACCCCATGCCGAGAAGGGCCTGTTCCTGGTTTTCCTGCTGTCGCAGGACCATGGCAAACTGTTTTTCGGCAAGAACGAAATCTTCCCTCTCGAAGGCTTTTTGCGCCCGGTCCAATATGAAATCGGGTTTTGCTTCAACCGGTTGTTCCGCCGGCGCAAGGCGTTCCGCCGCCACCGGTTCCTGTTGCGCCACCGCCGTCTCAACTTTCGGGCAACGGCAAGGGCGCTGACAACAACCGATAATAAAACCCCCCCTGACAATGTACCGATGAAAATTGCGTGGATAGATTCTGCAACGTTTCGGCCTGGCCGAGAAAAAGAAAGCCGTCGGGACGCAGACAACGCGAGAAACGCTCTATGATCTTCCGGTTGGTCTCCTGGCGGAAATAGATCATCACATTCCGGCAGAATAACAAATCGACGTCGCTGGTCCCATTATACCCAGAAGGATAAAGACCGGTCTGCAGGTTGAGATGACTGAACTGCACCAGATTACGCACTTCGGGAGCCATCACGAACCGATCCCCTACCGGGATGAAATAACGTTCCCGGTAATCGGCTTCGGTACTGCGCAGGGAACGCTCACCATACACGCCTTCCCGGGCCTGCCGCAAGGCCTGGTAGTTGATATCGGTCGCCAGGATGTGCACCTCCCAATCGACCAGCTCGGGGAATTTTTCCAGCAATAACATGGCCAAAGAGTAAGGTTCCTCGCCGGTGGAACAACCGGCCGACCAGATTCGCAACACCCGTCGAGACCGGTTATGTTTGATCAGTTCCGGAATGACGACATGCTGCAGAGCCTCGAA
>JARRKW010000159.1:0-1380 GCA_037387645.1 Desulfuromonadaceae bacterium | reverse complement strand
CTTCTTCAATTCCTGACGACTGTCCTGGTAGCGTTCAAGATAATCGCCATATTCAGCATAATGCGCCAACCGCAGAGCACGCAACCGTCGGCACAAACCCCGCTCCAGAATCTTGCTGTTACTCTGGTCGAAATGAAGGCCACTGTGTTGAACCAGGAAGGTCTGAAACCGCGTGAGGTCTTCGCTGCCGAGGGGAGGACAAGCCACCGAATTCCGACTCTGACGGTTACAGGCGATCCAGGCAAGGTTGTCGAGCAGTCGCGCGGAATTTACCGGTGTGGAAAGAAAGTCAAACAGATCGAGCAGTTCATATTCAAGCTCGCACTGAGCCGACACGGCAATAATGGGAATGGTGCGGGTGGCACTGTGGGCGTGCAGGGTACGGATCAAATCCAAACTGGAGTCATTGCCCACCTCAACCAGAACGACACCGGGGTTATGGGCGGAAACCTGGGCCGGCAACGGGATCCGGCCGGCAACGGCTTCCACGGCATACCCGTTTTCCCGTAACAGTTCCGGCAGGGAGGGTTCCAACCGCCGGTAGGGATCGAGAATCAGGACTGTAAGGGGCGGATGCGGCATCCCGACGGCCTTTCTACTTTGAGTCAACCAAGACCGGTTCGCAGGAACGTCCATAAACCCCGCCGCCGGCAGCATCGCTTCGCTACCGACACGGCAACCGCCTGTTGCTGTCACCAGGGCGGGGTTTTCTCATTTCAATTAATTCTATCGTATCCCGGTTTTAACAGCATTCAGCCTGAAGCACCCTGCCCCCAGGAATCACGCAGGGTGACGATCTGGTTGAAAACCGGACTGGCGGCGGTCGATGCCTGGGCATCGAGACAATAATAGCCGAGACGTTCGAACTGATAGCGTTCGTCTGCCTTCGCCGCAGCCAACCCGGGCTCCAGCCGGCAACCCCGCAACGTCTGCAACGAATTCGGATTGAGCAGATCACGGTAATTCCCGGTTTTGCCGGCATCCGGATTGGCTGCCAGAAAGAGGCGATCATAGACCCGCACTTCGGCCTCGACTGAGCGACTGGCACAAACCCAGTGGATGGTTCCCTTGACCTTGCGGCCATCGGGGGAACTACCCCCGCGGGTGGCCGGATCGTAGCTGCAGCGCAACTCGACAATCTCACCGCTGTCCGGGTCCCGCACCACGGCCTCGCATTTGATAAAGTAGGCGCAGCGCAAGCGGACCTCGCGCCCGGGAGCGAGGCGGAAGAATTTTTTCGGCGGGTCTTCCATGAAATCGTCCCGTTCGATATAGATCTCCCGGGAAAAAGGAATTTTACGGGTACCGAACGCCTCTTGCTGCGGGTGGTTGGGAGCCTCGAACTCTTCCACCTGCCCCTCCGGGTAGTTTTCGATCACC
>JARRKW010000158.1:0-5126 GCA_037387645.1 Desulfuromonadaceae bacterium | reverse complement strand
CGGTAATTTCCCGTTAACAGCAACCCGGCTTCGGATTTTTCATTCATGCAGGCCAGCAAGCCTACCGCGACAATGGGAGCCTGAAGCAAAAATTTTCGGCGACAGTTGTTTTCAGGGTTGTTTCTCTTTTTCAATGGTTTCCTCCTGTTCTGTTGTCGGTTCGTCGGTGAAGCGAGAGACATGCCTCAGCCAGGTTGCTGGGCGGCGGTATCCTTTGGTCGGCGGCGAAGGCTTCCGTATGGTTTCTTCGTTCGGGATGGTTCGATATTGCCGTCGATATGCCATGCTATTCTCCCGTCCGACTTCTAGAGGGAGGAGAATAGTGAACTTAGAAAATGCTAATGCAGAACAGGTAAAAGTCAATCCGCAATCCCGGAAAACTAATAAGAGTTTTTGGGATGGGAAACGGATAATCTGACCACGCAATTGCGGGCATAGTATTTTGGGACGCTGTCGTGGCTCTTGCGGCGAATAAGCGCTGTGCTGAAATGCGATTTTTTCGGGGGGAAATAGCTTGTTCCAATCGGTTCAAACAGCAGGAAAGGGGTTGTGCTTGTTGGCACGGATCAGACTGGCGCTTCTTTTCTTCCGGCGGCCAGACAGAGAGCGGCATAGATGCGGGCGGCGGTTTCGACCTCGCCGAGACTGGTCTGTTCCTCGGGGGTGTGGGCGGTTTCGAGGGAACCGGGACCGAGAATCAGGGGTTTGACCCCGGCTTCAAAGAACAGGTTGCCGTCGGAGTGCGAGCGGAAGGCATCATAATGGAGCGGCAGGTTGAGGCGGGGATAGATTTCCTCCAGTTCCTGGGCCGGCCAGTTGTCGGTGTCGAGGCGGTAGCCGCGGGAATCGATGGTGAAGGTCATTTCCATGTCGAGATCGTCGACCAGGGGGGAGGTCGCCTCCACCTGTTCTTCCATGGTCTGACGCACGCTGGCCGGATCCGTTTCGGGGGGCAGGTGCAGGTCGATCCAGGCTTCGCAACGGTCGGGCACGACGAAGCCGGCCCGGCTTGAGCTGAGTTCGCGGATGGAGTAAACCAGTTCCGGGCTTTCCCGGCTGAACAGAGGAAGGCGGTGGAGGTTCAGTAATACCCGCAGCATGGATTCGATGGCATTGTGGCCCAGTTCCGGCAGGGACGAGTGAATGCGACGGCCGCGGGTGACCAGCCCGGCTTCGAGATAGCCGTAATGGCTGAAACAGGGGGCCAGGGAGGTCGGTTCGCCGATAACCACCCAGGGTGGCTGCTCCCCCTGAAGAAAGGTGGCGCTGCCGTCGCCGTTTTCTTCTTCGCCGACCACCAGCAACAGCCCCACCGGAGGGCGCTGGTCCTCCGGCAGGGTGCGCAGGGCGATAAAGGTTTCGACCATGGCGGCGCAGCCCCCCTTCATGTCGGCGCTGCCGAGTCCGCGTACCACTCCCCATTCCTCCCGGGGGTCGAATTCCTCCCAATCCCAGGCCGGGACTGTATCCACATGTCCGACCAGGTAGAGGCGTGGTGGGCCCGGTCCCAGGGTTACCCGGAGGTTGTATCGGTCTTCCTCGACCAGCTGACGTTCCACCCGAAAGCCGGATTTTTGCAGCAAGGCTTCGAGATAGAGCTGGATATCCTCTTCCTTGCCCGCCGGCGAGTAAATGTCGAGCATTTCCATGAGGATGTTGCGCAACCGCAGGGGATCGATGGCACGCCAGACCTGTTCCAGGAGGTCGCTCATGGGGTTTTGCTCCGTTTGCGGCGGGTTTTGCGGGAGAGATTGAGGGTCATGTAGACATGTTGCTGAATGTTGCCGAACCCCTGTTTTTCGAAGAAGCGGATGCCCGCTTCATTGTCGGCGTCGGTATCGATGATGATCATGCGCACCCCCTGTTCGCGCATGCGCCGTTTGATCTCCTTGAACAGGGCCGAGCCCACGCCTCCCTTTTGGATGCCGGGTTTTACCCCCAGCCAGACCAGGTAGCCGTATTTCCAGGCGGAATTGCTTTTTTCCACGGTGGTGCCGAGGGCGAAACCGAGAATGTCCTGCCCCAATTCCGCAACCAGGCAGAGGTCACTGTCCGAGTTGTAGAGGGTGGTTATTTCGTACTCGTCCCAGGTACGGTACATGCTGGGGGAATATTCAGAGGTGAACAGGTCTTCGCCGATGTGAAAGACCACGGGAAAGTCGTCGATATGCATATCGCGGATACGCAGCTCGTCTTCTTGGGGGCGGGAATCGCTGGCCATGGGGAAACCTCTGCAATAGAGTAGATGCACAGGAAATATAACAGAGCTTTGGGCTTTGTGACAGCTTGTTCTGCGGGCCTTTTGCCGTTATGATGAAAAAAATTTACAGTATTGGAGATTCGTGTTTTGTCGGATTTGACCTTTGAACAACTGCTCCCCTTTCTCATTCCCCCCCTGTTGGGGGCGCTGATTGGTTATGTGACCAACTATATCGCCATCCGCATGCTGTTTCGGCCGCTCAATCCCTGGCGGATTTTCGGTCTGCGCCTGCCGCTGACGCCGGGACTCATTCCGGCCAAGCGTGGTGAGCTGGCCGAAAAAATGGGGGATATGGTCGGCAGTCATCTGTTGACCGCGAAAGATGTCGGCCGGGCCCTGGAAAAAGAACATTTTCGGCGGGAACTGAAGGGGGCCATGACCGATAAAATCGGCCAGTTTCTTGATCGGGACCTGGGACCGGTGGCGTCCCTGGTGCCGGCTGAATTCCGCAGCCGTTTTGCCGAACTGGTTGAGCGGTCGCGCTGGAAAGCGGTCAAGGTGATTTTCCACTATCTCGATTCGGCGGAATTCGAACAGCTGTTGCGGAACTATCTGGAGCGCAAGGGTAACGAGCTGTTGGCGAAGGATCTGGAGAACTTTCTGACGCCGGAGCGCTATCAGTTTTGCCGGGCCCATCTGGACGAGCGCATATCCACTTTTCTACGTTCCGAGGGCGTCGGTCGTTCGGTGGGATATTTTATCGACAACAAAACGGAGCAGTGGGTGACCTCCAGCCGCAGTCTGCGGGAGGTGTTGCCGGCCGGGTTGGTCGAGGTGATTTTATCGCAACTGGAAAAGGAAGTGCCGCCCCTGTTGGAAAAGTTCGGCGGCATGCTCTACGATCCCGATTTTCGCGGCCGGCTGGTGACAAAGGGACGCGAAGCCATCGAAAGTTTCCTCGATTCTCTCGGCGGCCTGTCAGCTATTCTGGCTGGTTTTTTCGATATGGAAAAGGTTTATGGGCGCATTCCCGAGTTTCTCGACAAGGCCGGCGAGGAAATTTCCCGCTGGCTGCGCGAGGAAAAGACTCAGGCGCAGGTGGCCACGCTTCTGCGCGAGCGTCTGGACGGGTTCCTGGATCGACCGGTTGCTTCCTTTCTGGAAAAAATTTCCTACGAGAAGGTGGCCGGAGTGCGGCGCTTTATCCGTCAACGGGGGGTGGAGACGGTGCAGAGCCGCCGTTTTGCCGATACCCTGCTGGCATTGCTGGAACGGGGGGTGGAACGTCTCAAGGATCGTTCTTTCGCTTCCCTGTTGCAACGGATTCTGCCCGAAGGTGGTTTGGAGCAGGGCCGGGAACTGATGGCCGACCGACTGCTGGCGGCCTTGCGGGCGCCGGCGGCCCGTGAGGCCCTGGAGAAAATTCTGGCGGAAAAGTTCGATCATTTTCTCTTCCGCAAACCGCTGGGACGGCTTTCGGCGCGTTTTCCCGCCGATGTGCGGGAAGAGCTGGAGGCCGGACTTTTCCTGCAACTGACCGAGCTGCTGAAGAAAGAGGTGCCGCCTCTGGTGGAAACCCTCAATGTTCGGCGTATTGTCGAGGAAAAGGTCAATTCCCTGGATATTCTGAAAGTGGAAGATCTGCTCATGGGGGTCATGAAAGAACAGTTCAAGTACATCAACCTGTTTGGTGCCCTGCTCGGCTTCCTCATCGGCCTGATGAATCTGCTGTTGTTGCAGTTGCTCTGATTTTGGTGGAAAAACCGCTGGTGCGGGCCAGCTTTCGGAATAAATCTTGTATCTAATTTGCTATAGTGGCGGTATCGGCCAGCCCATTTTTTCTGTAACTGAGGAGTTCCAGCATGTGCCCAACGGTTGAAAATCCCATGAGTCTCAACGAGACCCTGACCGAACTGCCACCCCTTGGCATGGACGTGTTCGACCTGGTCGAAGATTTCCGTCACTATTACACCTACACCCTGGGGCGTGACCGTCATTGCCGTTCCCCCCATTATGCCTTTCACGCCTTGGTGATGACCTTGCGCGACCGCCTCATGGAGCGCTGGAAAAGTACCCGTTATGCCTACGAAGGGAGTGACTGCCGGCAGGCCTACTACCTTTCCCTCGAGTTTCTCATGGGGCGAACCCTGAGCAATGCCATGCTCAATCTGGATCTGGATGAGCAGAACGAACATGACGCCGGCCTCGGCAACGGTGGCCTGGGCCGCCTGGCGGCCTGTTTCCTGGATAGTTGCGCCACCCTGCAATTGCCCGTGACCGGTTATGGTATCCGTTATGAATTCGGCATGTTCCGTCAAAATATCGTCAACGGCCAGCAGTCCGAAGAACCGGATCATTGGCTGCGGGACGGTAACCCCTGGGAGCTGGAACGTCCCGAATACACCATGCGTGTCCATTTCGGCGGCCGGACCGAGTTTTACCTTGCCGGCACCGGGGTGCTGCGGGCGCGTTGGGTCGATACCAACGATGTGCTGGCGGTTCCTTACGACATTCCCATTCCCGGCTACCACACTGGCACGGTCAATACCCTGCGGTTGTGGAAGGCGGCGGCCACCGACGAATTCGACCTGGGCGAATTCAATTCCGGGCTCTATCCCGAGTCGGTCTCGGAAAAAAACGCCGCCGAGAATATCACCATGGTGCTCTACCCCAACGATTCCAGCGAAAACGGCAAGGAACTGCGCCTGCGGCAGCAGTATTTTCTGGCTTCGGCGAGTCTGCAGGACGTGCTGCAACGCTGGGTCGGCAAGCATGGGCGGGACCTGTCCCAGTTCGCCGAAAAGAACTGTTTCCAGCTCAATGATACCCATCCCAGTTGCGCCGTACCCGAACTGATGCGCCTGCTGATGGATGTTCACGGCCTGGGGTGGGACAAAGCCTGGTCCATTGTCACCCGGACCATGGC
>JARRKW010000157.1:0-4536 GCA_037387645.1 Desulfuromonadaceae bacterium | reverse complement strand
CACCTCGGCCGCCTTCATTTTCGCCGACAAACTGCCCCTGATCAGCGAACACCACGGTTCCCTGTTTATCCCCACCGCCATGGCCACCCTCTCCACCGGCTTCCTGCTGCTCATCACCCGGCGCAAGGCCATTACCCAGGTGCTCGGTTACCTGATGTTTGAAAACGGTATTTACGTACTGGCCGTGCTGTTGTCCGAGGCCATGCCGCTAATGGTGGAAGCGGGGGTCCTGCTCGATCTGCTGGTCGCCACCTTCGTCATGGGGATTGTCATCAACCAGTTCAACCGTGAATTTTCCACTCTCAATACCGAACGCCTTTCGGCGCTGAAGGAATGATATGCTGAACGCCCTGCTCCTGTTACCTCTGTTGACGGCCCTGGCGGCCTCACTGCTGCGCTCGCACCGGCTGACCACCTGGCTCCTCCCCCTCACCGGAATCGGCCATTTCGCCCTGGTCCTGCTGCTGCCACAGCAGGACCCCGGCAACGCCGCCTGGCTCGCCCTCGACCCCCTCGGTCGGCTGGTGCTGACGGTGGTCAGTCTGCTGTTCCTGCTCTGTTCCATCTACGCCGTGGCCTACCTGAACTATCACAGTCACGATCGCGGCAACCGGGTCATGGTCCCTTGCCTGCTGGTTTTTCTGGCCGCCATGACCCTGGCCACCGTCGCCCGCCACCTGGGACTGCTGTGGGTTGCGGTTGAAACCACCACCCTGGCCAGCGCGCCCCTGATCTATTACAACCGCAACCGCCTGTCCATCGAGGCGACCTGGAAATATCTGCTGATCTGCTCGGTGGGCATCGCCCTGGCCATGCTCGGCATCCTCTTCGTCGCCTATGCCATGCTGCATGGGGGAACCCCGGTCAATCTACAATTCGACGATCTGCTGGCGCGGGCCGCGACCAGTTCCCGCCCCTGGCTGCATGCCGGCTTCGTCTTTCTGCTGGTCGGGTTCGGCACCAAAATGGGCCTGGCCCCCCTACACACCTGGAAACCGGACGCCTATGGGGAAGCTCCGGCCCTGGTCGGCGCCCTGCTGGCCGGAGGGCTGACCAGCGTCGCCTTCCTCGGCATTCTGCGCGGTCTGCAAATCATGGCGGCGGCGGGCGATATCGCCATGGCCCGCCAGGATCTGATCCTCATGGGCATGCTGTCCCTGGCGCTGGCGGCGGTGTTCGTCGTCCGCCAACCCGACGTTAAACGGATGCTGGCCTACTCCAGCGTCGAACACATGGGCATCCTGGCCCTCGGCGTCGGCATCGGCGGTCTGGCCACCTTCGGCGCCATGCTCCACCTGGTAAACAACGCTCTGACCAAGGGTGCCCTGTTTCTCTCGGTGGGCAATATCCAGCGGGCCTATGAGAGTAAACACCTCAGCGAGGTGCGTGGTGCCTTAAGCCGGGTACCGCTGTCGGCCGGCATCTTCCTGGCCGGCTTTCTGGCCATTACCGGCTCGCCCCCTTTCGGACCCTTCATCAGTGAATTCACAATTTTGCGGGGAATTTTCCAAAGCGTCCAACTGGTCCTCGGCGGTATTTTTCTGTTGCTGCTGGCCATCGTTTTCATCGGCATGGGTGGCACGGTGCTGATGGCCACCCAGGGGGAAGTACCGGCGGACACCCCTCAGACTCCCTACCGGGATTCGGCCCTGCTGGCCGGACCACCCCTGTTGTTGCTGCTGCTGGTGCTGGGGCTCGGTGTCTACCTGCCGGAGCCCCTCAGAATCGCGCTGCAAGATGCCGCAACCCTGCTGGAGGTGGCGCCATGAGTCAAACCCGCTTACTCACCCTGCATAACGGCGACGCCCTTTACCGCTCCGAACTGCCGCTGCTGCCCTATGCGGATTACCGCCAACAGCTCCTGGCCGAAATCGCGGATGGCGGACGGGTCGCCGCCTGTTTCGCCAACCCGTCCGGCGCGGAAAATGAGCTGGATCTCTACACCCTGCTCGCCCGGGACCAGCAGGAAGATCTGGTGCTGTTGCGAACACGCATCGGCGACCAGTTTCCTTCCCTCACCCCCGACTGCACCCAACTCCAGCTGTTCGAACGGGAAATCGCCGAGCAATACGGCGTCGTACCCGAAGGCCATCCCTGGTTCAAGCCGGTTCGATTTCACCCCTCCTGGCAGCCGGAACGGGACGCCTGGGGACGGGACACCTCCCACCACCCCATCCCCGGCGCCATGAATTTCTACCGGGTCGAGGGGGAAGAGGTCCATGAGGTCGCGGTGGGACCGGTCCATGCCGGGGTCATCGAACCGGGACATTTCCGTTTCCAATGCCATGGCGAGGAGGTCATGCATCTGGAGATATCCCTCGGCTACCAGCATCGCGCCATTGAGCAACGACTGATCGGCGGCCCGCATCCATTGACCCCCTTCCAACTGGAAACCGCGGCCGGCGATACCAGTATCGGCCACATGACCGCCTGGTGCCGGGTCTGCGAGGCCCTGGCCGGAAGCGACATACCGCCTCGGGGGGATCGGCTGCGCGCCATCGCCCTGGAACTGGAACGCCTGGCCAACCACGTCGGCGATCTCGGCGCCATTGCCGGAGATGTCGGCTTTCTCCCCACGGCCTCCTACTGCGGCCGGCTGCGGGGCGATTTCCTCAACCTGACCGCCGAACTTTGCGGTAACCGCTTCGGTCGGGGTCTGGTCCGCCCCGGCGGGACGACCTTCGACTGCGCTCCGGAGCTGGCCGAACGGATTCTGCAACGACTGGAACCGGTGGCCCGCAATACCCGGGGTGCCCTGGAACTGTTGTTCGATACCCCCTCGGTGCTGGCCCGCCTCGAAGGCACCGGAAAGGTGAGTGTGGAAACGGCGCTGGAGCTCGGCCTGGTCGGCGTCGCCGCCAAGGCCTGCGGCCTGCGCCGGGATGTGCGACTCAACCATCCGGTGGGCGTTTGGAGCAAGAATTTCCAGCCCGTGCCCCTGGAAGAAAGCGGGGATGTCTTCGCCCGAGCCAACATCCGTCGCAAAGAGGTCTATGCGTCCATCGATTGGATTCGCAAACAGCTACGGACCCTGCCCGAAGGGCCGCATAAGGAGTCGCTGCCACCACTTCGGGCAAACATGCTGGCGGTGACCCTGGTGGAGGGGTGGCGCGGAGAAATTGTCCATGTCGCCCTGACCGATGAGCATGGCCGCCTGGCACGTTACAAAATCGTCGATCCCTCTTTCCATAACTGGAGCGGGCTGGCCATGGCCTTGCGCGGCGAGCAGATTTCCGACTTTCCCCTTTGCAACAAAAGTTTCAACCTATCCTACTGCGGATTCGACCTGTAACCAGAAAGAGGACTCCTGATCATGTTGAAAATCATTCGCGAACGAATCCGGCAGGGACATCGCACCGGCAAATTCCCCAAAGTGGAACCGACTCTGCCGGAGCGTTTCCGTGGATTGCCGACTCTTGTTGCGGGCAACTGCCCCGACGGCTGCAACCTCTGCCGGGATAACTGCCCCACCGGCGCCCTACAAAACCGGGACGACTCTCCCCTTGTGGATCTGGGCCGCTGTCTTTTTTGCGGCCAATGCGCCGCCGCCTGTCCGCGAGGCAATATCGCCTTCAGCAGCGATTATCGTCTGGCTTCGCGCAATCGGTCCGGACTGCAGCTGGATAAGAACGGCTTTGAGCTGGCCACAGCGCTGGATACCCGCATGAAGAAGTTGTTCGGTCGTTCGCTGAAACTGCGCCAGGTCAGCGCCGGTGGCTGCAATGCCTGCGAGGCCGACCTCAACGTTCTCGGCACCCTGGTTTTTGATTTGGGGCGTTTCGGCATCCAGTTTGTCGCCTCCCCCCGCCATGCCGATGGCCTGGTCGTCACCGGTCCCGTGACGGAAAACATGAAATCGGCCCTGCTCGATACCTATGCCGCCATCCCCGCACCGAAACTGGTTATTGCCACCGGCGCCTGTGCCATCAGTGGCGGCCCTTTCGTCGACAGCCACGAAGGTAACAACGGCATCGGCGATCTGCTGCCGGTGGATCTGTACGTCCCCGGTTGTCCGCCCCATCCTTACACCATTCTCGACGGGCTGCTGCGCTTGCTGGACCGCCGGGAACAGGGGGGCAAGGGCTGATCGCCGCCGTCGCCGGCATGGGCCTGACCCACACCATCACCCGGGGGATTTACAACGGTCTGTTGAAACCGCATCAGCCTTTTCTGCGCACCCCCAAGGGAGAAAACCGACCAAGGGAAAACAGGCATGGTTAATGCATCAGAAAACGTCATGTGAGATTAGTCGAAACCAACAGAAATCGTTTTTGACTGAAAATCCAAAGCAGGAAGGTTCACAATGAAAGGAATGGATCTGCTCAAATTATTGGTGCTGCTGCTCATCGTCGCCGGGGTTGTAGCCGGCGCCTACTGGTGGGGGCAGTCGCAGGGCGATGCCACCCAGAAATACTCCCACCCCATAACCCGGCAGGGCGCCAAATGGTAAGGATTCTCAGGCCGCTGCCGCCTCTCCCTGGCGCAGCAACCTAGCGACGGCGGCATAACGGGCCAATTTACCGACACTCACCGGGA
>JARRKW010000156.1:0-12465 GCA_037387645.1 Desulfuromonadaceae bacterium | reverse complement strand
GTCCAGGTCGAGCAGCAACAGGGCCACCTGTTTTTGTCCCCGTTCGGCTTTGCCGATGGCGTGCAGCAGTCGATCCTGAAACAGCAGCCGGTTCGGTAGCCCGGTCAGGGCGTCATAATGGGCCAGATAGTGCAAGTGCAGGTCTTTTTCCTGCAGACTTTCCTCCGTCGCCTTGCGCTCGGTAATGTCTTCTTTGACCGCGACGAAATGGGTGATGTTTCCTTCCGGATCACGAACCGGCGAAATAATCGCGGATTCCCAGAAAAAGTCGCCGTTTTTCTTTCGGTTCAGGAATTCTCCCCGCCATTCGTGCCCGTCCAGCAGGGTTTGCCAGAGCGACTGATATTCTTCGGGGCGGGTATGGCCGGTTTTTAAAATGCGCGGCGTTTGGCCGATGACCTCATGGGGGTGATAGCCGGTGATCAGGGTAAATTTGGGATTGACGTATTCGATGTGCCCGTCACGGTTGGTAATGATGACGCTGGCCGGGCTCTGTTCCACGGCCTGTCCCAGTTTGTTCAGCTGCTCCAGGGCGTATCTTTGTTCGGTCTGGTCTTCCAGGGTTTCAATGACCGTCAGAATTTTTCCCCGACTGTCGCGAATAGGCGCGGCGCTGAAAAGAATATAGCGATCCTTGCCGTTCAGGTTTCTGAACCAGCCTTCAGCCTGAAGCCCTTCGGGATTGAGGGGTGAAGGGCCATGGTTTTGAAAGAGGCGGTCCAATTGGTCGGTGTTGTTGTCCAGAATGATGTCTGCAAGACAGGGACAGCATTCGGTGTAGAACGCTTTCCAGTGATCGCGACTGCCGAGCATTTCGTCGGTGCGATATCCGGTTAACCGTTCACAGGCGCGATTCCAGGCGACCACCCGGTGGTCGCTATCGATAACGAAGGTCGGTACGGTGGAGTTCTGCAGTAGGTTGTCGGAACAGTCCTTTTGGTCCCGTAACTGTCGCTCTATCCGTTTGCGTTCGGAAATATCCAGAAAGGTGCCCACGAGACCACCGCAACAGCCGTCGGCCTTATAGAATGTTGCTTTGTAGAAAATGACGTCATGGCGGCTTCCGTCGGGATAACTGACCACGCTTTCGTAGGTTTGTGTCCCCTGCTGTTGCAGCAGTTCGCGGTCGGCCTGGTTGTATTTGAGTGCCAGGTCGGTGGGGGAAATTTCGTAAACACTTTTTCCGATGATTTCCTCCCGCTTGCATCCCATATAGGCTTCGAAGGCTTTGTTGCAACCCAGGTACTTGAGCTCGGTGTCCTTGAAAAAAATCGGATTAGGGAGGGTGTCGAGCACTTTCTGAACAAAATGCAACTGATCCTTGAATGCCTTTTTGTTTTCGGTAACCGCGGCCAACAACTGGTTGAAGGCCCGGGCCAGGGTGCCGATTTCATCACGCGTGTTGACCGGTATCGGAGGCAGGAGCTCCTCGCTGAGAGAGAGGTTGCTGACGTGCCTAGTGGCCTGCAGCAACGGGCGGGCCAGATATTTGACGAAACGCGAAAACAACAGGATGGCCAGCAGGACTGCGGCTGCCAGGGTCGGCCAGAATATGTCCTGAGCCCGTTTCAACGGAGCGAACGCCTCGCTCACCGGATAGTTGGCCGCCAGAATCCAACCGGTAGAATGCAGCCGTTTGAAGGATACCAGCACATGCAGACCGCGGGAATTCACGGTTTCGATGCTGCCTTCAAAACCCCGCAGGGCCTTTTCCAAGCCGAGGTTCGAACCCACCGGGATATCATTCGGTTTCATGACGCGTTCTTGATTGGGATGGGCGATCAATTGCCGCTGCTGGTCCACAATATACAGATATCCGCCGTCGCCGAGTTTTTTAACTTTGGGGATATTTCCCAGGAAATTATCTTGCAGCAGGTCGATGCTGCCGCACAAGATTCCTTTGATTTCTCCATTTGCGTTAAACAGAGGAGCGGTAAACATGAGAATGGGGTGATGGTGACTCTGGGCGGAGAGAAAGGGATTCGAGATCTGGGCCTTTTTGCTGCTCATGGTGGCTTGGAAGTAGTCTCGGAAAGCAAAGTTAATATCCAATAGGTCGTTATTTCTGGGGACAACGGCGAGCATGCTGCCGTTGGGGGTAAGATAGGCCAGACCGTTTTCGAAGGTCTGCCGGGTGTCGATCTGTTGCTCAAGCCGCTGTTGCAGCTCCTCGGGAGTGGCGATGTTCAGTTGTTCAATGATCCGTGCCACCGCGACCAGTTCATTTTGAGCGGTCCATATTTTCTGATCGATTTCATCTGCCAGAGCCGAAACCAGGGTGAATTGCTGATTGGAGATAGATTCTTTGAAATGATTTTCAAAATATATCTGTCCGACCAAAGCGATTGTGCACAGATAGACCGTGACCAGCAGGGAAACCACCAGGGTTATCTTGGAGGTCAGACTGAAGCGGAGGGACGTCCTGTTGTTTTTTGAACGGGATAGGTGCACACGTTTCCCTGGCAATAGTAATGAAAAACGAAGGAGACGGCTGAAATGCCGATTTTATTGTCGAACCAGCACCACAATTTCCTCCGACATGGGATCGAGTTCATGATTGCGACGGATATGTTCGATACTGCGGAACGTTAAAGCGGACCCTTTACTGAGCAAAAGCAGTCCGGTGCCGCTGAGCAGATCTTTGGCCAACACCATCCCCTCACGCAGCCCTGAAATGGTGACGGTTTGTTCCTGGAGTCCGGTGGTGGCAAAAAATTGCTCGTAACAATTGCGTACCGGTTTTTCCAGATGGGGCAGCAGCCCCGGATCGAAACGAGTCTCCATATACTTTTTAGCCAGACCCAAAGCCCTGTTGGGTTTCTGCATTTGCAGGTCGATGAAATCGGCCACGGCGAGAATTCGGGCACCCAGCGGAATGGCTTCTCCCGCCAGTTGATCGGGGTAACCGCTGCCGTCGAAATATTCGTGGTGATGACGGATCAGCACCCCGGCCGGCCGTAGCTCTTCAATGGCGTCTATGGCGGCCTGGCCGCGAATGCTGTGACGCCGATATTCGGTCAGTTCCTCAGCGTTCATGAAGGCTTCCGGGGTTCCCATGATGGTATCGGGAGTGCCGATTTTGCCGATATCGTGCAGCATGGCCGCAACCTGGATCAGATCGATCTGTTTCGCCGGCAGCATCAGGGAACGGGCGATGTCGGCGGCGATCTGAGTGACGTTTTTGGAGTGGTTGCGAACGTTGCGGTCGCGCAGTTCGAGCAGGCTGGTAAAGGCGGTCAGGGTGCCGCGGAAATTCTGTTTCAGTCGCTGCAGGTGCTGCTGCAGCTGTTCATTTTTTTCACGAATGGTTGCCGTCTGTTGCAGAACCTTGGTTTTGAGCTGGCTGTTCCAGTTCTGCAAGGTCTGGTTCTGTTCGCGAACGATTTCACTCAAGCGTTGGTTTTCCCGGTACAAGCCATAAAAACGGAGATTTTCCCTGACGACTTCGAGCAGTTCCGCATCATTCCAGGGTTTGGAAAGGTAACGATGGGCGCCGCCTTTGTTGATGGCGGCAATGGTAGCTTCGATATCGGCGTATCCGGTCAGGATGATCCGCTGGGCATCCTTGTTCAGCTCCTTGGCCCGGGCCAGAAATTCAGCTCCGTTCATTTCCGGCATGCGCTGGTCGGAAACGATCAAACCAATATTCTCTTCGCGGGCAAGTACTTTCAAGCCTTCAGCGCCGGAGCTGGCGGTGAAGATATCCACTTCCTCATCGACCACCAGGCGTTTGAGTGCCGATAGGATGTGGGGTTCGTCGTCGACGAATAAAATTCCATAGCGAGTTGCTTCTGCGTTGTTTGTGGTCGGTTCTTCCATGAGTCCCTCTGTTTTGTCCGCCGGTCTGTCCGGACACGCATATTAAAATCGCAGTTGGATCAAATTTCCGGGATCGCGATCAGAATAACCCCTTCCTGATCCTGTGCCCGGAGTTTCGATCCCAAAATTCGCATCGGTCGATCCTGAATGACGGTTTGTTCGCTGATGGTGTCACCCCGGGCGGCGCCGGCAACGAGAGGGAGCAGGTTTTGCGGCAGAACCTCATCAATTTGTGCGCCCAGCAATAGATCATGGGGCGGGGTGAAAAGATGGCGTCCCATATGGTTGGCGTAAACAACCATTTTGCAGCTGTCGATGCCCATGACCGCTGTCGGCATAGCGTCCAGAATATTCTGGGCGATGAGCAGGGCCTGGTTACGCAGGACCAGGTTGGCGGTCCGTTCCTTAACCAACAGTTCGAGATTATCGTTGACGCTCTGCAATTCTTCGTTGGTGTTTTTCAGCTGTTGCAGGAGCAGCTCATTTTTTCTTTGCAGCTGATAGTGATGCAGGGCTTGGCGGATGGTTTGGCGCAGATCTTCATCGTTCCAGGGCTTGCCCACGAAGCGGTAAACCTGTCCCTCGTTGATGGCGCTGACGACGGCGGCCGTATCGGCAAAACCGGAAAGGACGATCCGAACCGTTTCCGGCCAGTGTTTGCTGACCTCCTGGAGAAAATCGACTCCATTCATCTGGGGCATGCGGTAATCGGTGACGACCAACTGGATGCCGGATTCTTGGCGCAGGATGTCCAACCCTTCGGGACCCGAATTGGCGGTGAACAGTTCATATTCATCGTCCATGAACAGTCGTTGCAGAGCTTTCAGGACATTTTTTTCATCGTCGACAAAAAGGATCTGAGCTGGGTTTTCCATTGGAGTCACTCTTTCACTTACGGCAAATCGATCGTAAAAGTCTTTCCATGGCCAGGCTCACCGGAGACTGGAAATATTTGGGGATTTTGAATTAAGGTTGTTTAGGCATTGCAAACTTTGGGACAGTTCCCCTGTCCGTTTACAGCGGAATAAAGATTCCGATGCCGGTTAATCAGCATGAAATAAAAAAATCTGCAATCATTATACCTAAATTTAGCGTTGTGACAGGGTCCAAAGAAGAAGGTTTTTTCTCAATTTATGGGTTTTTGTCGCGTTTTACGACCATTTCAGCCTTCAGGAAGCAGAATTCCCCTTTTTGGGGGGTCAAAAGGGTGACGGCAAACGTCTGCATCTGTCGGCGAAAGGGGCGAGTGCTTTCAGGGCGGTTTGGGTTCGGATCAGAACGGCGAAGCTATTATTTCCGTGATGTCGGGGAACGACCATGTCTTGTTGAACAATTTCGGAATGTTTATGCGGGATAGACAGAACAGGCTCGGGAGTCGGCAAGCCGGGAGAAGGAATTCGTTCGAGAAGAAGCAGCAATTGGAAAATAAACCATCCAGCCGGTTGTGACTTTAAACCGAGCATGGCCCGCTCCTGAAAAATGAGGTTTGATATCAGAGCTCATTCTATATTAGCCGGTCAGGGCTGATATCTCAATGAATTCGTGGTTTTTCCGGTCATTTTATGCGAGGAAGTCGTAATGGGGTTGTTTTCCGGCGGAGAAAAACCCTGTTACTCTTATGCTATGGAAGGTGTGACAAGACGTTTGTAACGGGTGGTGCCCGGGCCCCAACCCAGATTCGACGGCTCAGCGGGTTTTGCGGCGGAAGACATCGGTTTTGAGGTTGGAAACCCGATCCAGAAAAAGCATGCCGTCGAGGTGATCGAGTTCGTGTTGGATGGCCACTGCTTCGAAGCCGGTGGCGCGAATAACCCGGTCGTTGCCGTTACGATCCAGAAACTGGACGAGAATACTGTCGGCTCGGGTTACATTGCCGGTGTAGTCGGGAAAGCTCTTGCAGCCCTCGCGCATGGTTTCTTCCCCTTCTCGTTCCAGGATTTCGGGGTTGATCATGACCAGCAGGCCGTGGTTGTTGGCGCGGCCCAGTTTGTTGGCGGAAACATCCACCACCACGGCCCGTCGGGTTACCCCGATCTGCGGGGCCGCCACGCCGACCGAATGTCCGGAGGCGACCATGGTGTCGATCAGATCCTGGATCAAGGCATCGGTTTCGGCATCTTGGTTTGCTATTGGAGTGCAGACGGTTTTCAACAGCGGGTCAGGATATGTCAGAATTTCTTTCACAGCCATGGATCAAAGCTCCACCGGCGTGATGGAACGTACCGAGATATCGACCTGCATTTCTCCTTTGAGCTGATCCATGATTTTCTTCAGCTCTTCTTCGGACATATCCGGGGGCAATACCGCTTCGAGGATCATGACGTAGACCGGACGGGCTTCGCTGCCGATGAGCTTGGTATTGAGATCGGTAATATTCACCTTGCGGTCACCGAGCTCCTTGGTCACCCGGTAAACGATACCGGGTTGATCGGCGCCGTAAACCGAAATCAGGCAGATGTCCCCTTCGAATTGCGGACGTTTTTCGCCATCGGGTTTGAGGGTGCGGACGAAAACCGAAAGGCCGCTTTCCTCGATGGGGGAAAAAGCGGTGGCGAGATCAGCTTTATCCGTAATTTTGGGATTGGATACGATCAGGATCATGGCGAATTGGCCGCCCAGGATGGTGCAGCTCGAATCGGCGATGTTGCAACCGAGCCGGTAAAGAATTTCGGTGACTTGAGAAACAATACCGGTGCGGTCGAGGCCGATGATGGTCAGGGCAAAATGAGTCATAGTCTCTCCATGAACGGAAAATATAATGTAGGGAAACGCGTGCTTGTTTGCGGTTTTGTTTTCTTCTAACATGGTTGGCGGAAAATTGCCAGTAACGCACAGGTCTTCATAGGCCCTGGTGCGCCATGGGGAACAAAGGAGTTGGAATAATGGCAGCAGAAATCGACGACCGGGATCTGGTCTTTACCTTTTTCCGTTCTTCCGGGCCGGGAGGGCAGAAGAAGAACAAGACCGAGTCGGCGGTTCGTCTCCAGCATCGGCCCTCGGGTCTTGTCGTAACCGCCACCGAATCCCGTTCGCAGGCGGTCAATAAACGGGTTGCCCTGATGCGGTTGCAACGGCGCTTGCAGGCGCTGCGGCGGCGGGCCAAGCCGCGTCTGGCCACGCAGCCGACCCGGGCGTCCCGTGAGCGGCGGCTCGATGCCAAAAAGCGGCATGCTGCGACCAAGAAAAACCGGGTCAAGGTGGATGGTCATTGAAAGCGCAGAGAAGTCCGGAGGGTTGCCTGGATTCTGGTGCCCGCCCTTTTACCTTCAGCCTTCCTCCCAGTTTTCCACCTGTCGGAGTGCCGCGGCAAGGTCCTCGGCCACCCTGGCGGTTGGCGGCAGCNNGTATTTGCCCGTTTTTACCAGGATGCCCTGCAGGCCGGCGGCGATGGCGCCGGCGATGTCGGAGTGGGCGTCATCACCGATCATGACCACTTCCTGCGGTTGACAGTTCAGGCTGGCGACGGCGGTGTGAAAGAATTCCGGCGACGGCTTGCCCAGTACCTTGGCTTCGACCTCAGCGGCGTATTCGAGGGCGCGGAGAAAGGCGCCGGCATCCAGATTCAGTCCGTCCGTGCCCTGAAAATAGCGGGTTTTGCCGGTAGCCAGCAATACCGCACCCTGCTTGAGCAGGCGGAAAGCGCGGTTGAGGGTGGCGTAGGTGAAGGCGTGCTCGGCATAGCCGATCACCACGGCATCGGGATTGTCCTGGGACAGATCGGCGAACTCGGCTTCCAGGTTGGGATGGACCAACAGGTGCGGCCGCAGGCCATGGGTCCGCAGATAACGGTGTACGGCCTGCGGAGCGGTTATTAAATGCTCCAGCGGAAGGGTGAAGCCCATGGTTTCCAGCTGGTGGTGAAGCATGACCCGGCTTTTGCGTGAGGTATTGGTGACGAAACGCAATCCCAGCTGCCGTCGTTGCAGGCCGGCGACGGCCTCCCGGGCGCCGGGCAGGGGCTGATCTTCAATATGCAGGGTCCCGCTGAGATCGAGCAGAATGCCTTTGATCATGGGCTTCTCCTTAGCCGGCCTGTTGGACGATGACGGAGGCTTGCCGGTCAAACGGATTGGTTCGCATGGCCAGGGAAAACAGGAAGGGATAATGGCCTTTCAGGTGTTGCATGTAATCGACCCATTGCCGGGCCAGCAGGCCGTAAACCCGATCCACATCTCCGGCAAGATGCTGAAGATCGGTTTCGGGAAGGTTGGAAAAGTCCGCCCGGTGTTCCAGCTCTTCCTTGAGATGGAGGGTGGCGATCAACAGATCGGTGAAGGATTCATGTTCCAGCAGGGAGGGATTTTCCAGTAACCGGACAATAAAATTCCCCTTTTCGGTGAGAAAGCCACGAAGTTGGATGAGATCCAGTGAGGCTGGATCTACGTTGAATTTCAGGGCCGGCAGCTGTTTTCCCAACTGGTGAAAATCCCGTTCCGTCCAGTTGTCCCGGACCAGCAGATGTTGCCCGGTTTCGGAAAGGGCGGGATCGGTCCGTGTGAACCGTTGCAGCAGGGTGCCGCCGGTCTCGCTGAAAAAGAGGCCGATAACCATGTGTAGTTTCTGGCGGCGGGCACTGTTTTCGCGGCGACTCAGAAAGAGGTCGGTGGCGCTGGCGATGACGCCGAGAAAGGTGCCGACTCCGGTGACGATGAGAATCACATCCAGCAGTTTGCCGAGCCCGGTGGCCGGAGCGAGATCCCCGTAACCAACGGTGGCGATGGTTACGATGGTGAAATAGGCCGCGTTGACCAGGGACATGCCTTCGACGGCCATGAAGCCGAAGGTGCCCAGCAGCATGACGGCGATGAAAATGATCAAATAGATCTTTAGGCGGAGTTTTTCTTTTGTGGCAGTCATGGGGCTTAAATCCTGGGGAATGGGTGACGGTTTGTCCAGACCCATTATGCAGATCAGGACGACCATGTAAAGTGGGAATAACTATGGAAAGGACCAATTTATTGGTTCCGCATGGCCGCCGATCAGGTCCAAGCCGTTCGGATATTTTCCGTTGCGGAAGAAGGGCCGTTGCTTCTGCCTCCGCGCAAGGATTTCCAGCATTGATGAAACCTGATTGGAGTGGCGTTCGGTCGCGGAAAAAAGTAAAGTTGGGGAAAGGATTGCAAGGGGCGGCTCGCCATTGCGGTGGCTGGGCAGTTCTGTTAGCATAACTCCAGACGGTCAGGAGAAGGCAATGGATAAACTGAATCGACGCATTGATGAGTTGGAAATCCGCTATGCCCATCAGCAGCGGTTGCTTGAGGAGCTCAACATTGTGGTGACGGAGTGCAACCAGCGGATCAGTTGCCTGGAGCGGGAAGTTCTCAGATACCGCGAAATGCTCCTGTCCCTGTCCCCCAGTCTTCCCGAATCCCCCGATGAATGAATCCAGGCTATGAAGACGATAACCCGTCGGATATGGTTTGAAGCCGGTATTATTTTCGCTCTCGGAGTGGTGGTGGGGCTTTCCATCAATATTCAACTGGTGCTGGATGCCTTTTCCGGCCGTTTGACGCTGGAGTCCTCCCATGGCGTTGAGTCACCTTCGCCGTCCCGGATGAACGATCAGGCGTTGGAACCGGCGCTTTTCCCCATTCCGGTACTGTTGGCGGATATTCGGGAACTGCAACGGACCGGGGCCCTGTTGGTGGATGCCCGAACCGCGGAGAGTTACGACGAAGGCCATCTGCCAGGAGCCCTGTCCCTGCCTCTGGGCGAGCTGGATGACCGGCTCGGGCCCTTTGTGAACGAATTTCCCAAAGAGACCACTCTGATCATCTATTGCAGCGGCTTTGGCTGTCCCGATTCGTTCGATGTCGGGGTGCGTCTGCTGGAGGCGGGGTATGGCGATGTCCGCGTTTACGAGGGCGGCTTCCCCGAATGGCGCGATGCCGGCCTGCCGGTAATAAAGGAGGCTCCGTGAGCCGTTCCGGACTCTATCTTTACCATTTCTGCCGGCTGCTGCTGGGGGGATTGTTTCTCTATGCCGGAGTCGTCAAGGCCAACGATGTGTCGGCCTTTGCCCGGGATGTAGCCAATTACCAGCTGCTTCCCTATGCCTGGAATTATTTGGTGGCCGCCACCTTCCCCTATGTCGAAGCAATCGCCGGCCTGCTGCTGATCCTGAACTTCCGGGTGCGCCCGGCGGCTCTGCTGCTGGCCGTAATGACCCTTGTCTTCATGTTGGCCCTGGGGACGGTGGTGGTTCGGGGCATGAATATCGACTGTGGTTGTTTCAATCCCGGCCAGGGACATACCAGTGCCGCCCTGGCGCTGTTGCGGGATGTCGGTATTCTGTTGCTGGCCCTGTTGACTCTGCGATTGCGTGGTCGCATGCTGTCCTGATCCATGGATGTGCTGCTGCTGCATCCGCCCGCGGTCAAGCCTGGTGAACCGCCCCTGGGCCTGGCGGTGCTGCTGGGCTATTTGCGCTCCCGCGGCCTGCGGGCGCAGGCCGTGGATGCCAATCTCGATGCCTACCTCTATCTGCTGGATGCCGAACGCTTGCGTCAGGCCGCCGGATCTCAACCGTCAACCGCCCTGTATCGGGCGATCCGCCATGCCCCGCAAGCTCTCGATTGGCTCCGTTCTCCCGCCGCCGCCCGGGATTTCTCCCGTTATCAGACCGCCGTCCAGCATTTGAACCGAGCCCTTAAGGTTTATGCTGGAGAGCGGGGCGAAGAACGTTTGACTCTGGGCGATTACAGCCATGGCGGGGTTTCGGAATTTATGCCCGACGATCTGGAACGGGTGGCGCGAGGTGAGACCGCTACCCTGTTCAACGATTATTTTCAGCAACGGTTGCTGCCGCAGATTCTCCATTGGGCGCCGAAGCTGGTGGCGGTTTCAGTAAATTATCGCCATCAGCTGTTGCCGGCCTTTGCCCTGGCCGGTTTGCTGAAACGCCATTGTCCCGACCTGACCATGGTGGCCGGTGGTGGGATGCTGAGTTCCTGGCGCTCGGTGCTGCAACAGCTGAAGCTGCGATTTTCCGTTTTTTCCCATCTGGTCTTCGGCCCCGGTGAAGCCTCTTTGGCGGCCCTGGCGGAAGGAACCGATGGGGTGGACTATTTTCTCGAAGACGCCTCAAGGGTCTGTTTCGAACCCGATTTCAGTTTCTGCTCACCTGCGGCTTATCTGTCGCCGCAACCGATTCTGCCGGTCAGCGCCTCGCGGGGATGTTACTGGCGCCGTTGTCTGTTTTGCCCCGAAGCGGCATCGCCGACCCACCCCTACATTGCCGGCGGGTCCGCTAGCTTCGTCCATATGCTGAGGACTCTGGCCGAGCGGTTCCGGGTGCGCCATTTCCACCTGACCGATAATGCGGTGCCGTATGAAACGTTGCGTGAACTGGCCTCCCGTCGGCAGGACATGGCGGGGCTTGGCTGGCACGGTTTCGTCCGTTTTGAGCGAGATCTGCTCGATCCCGCTTTCGTCCGGGCGCTTTCCGCCAGTGGTTGCCGGATGTTGCAGCTTGGACTGGAAAGTGGTTCGCAGCGGGTTCTTGACCGTTTGCAGAAAGGGACCCGGTTGCAGGAAGTGGCCACCATGCTGGACAATCTGCGAGGGGCCGGTATTGCGACCTATGTTTACATTATGCTCGGGACTCCCGGCGAGAGCAGAGATGACGCCGAACTGACCCGGCAATTTCTGGAACGATATGCCGACCGCATCAGCTTTCTCAACCTGGCCATCATGAATCTGCCGCGCGAGTCCCGGCTGTTGGCCGATCCATCCGCTGCCGGCATCGATGTTTCGGCCCCGCTCAACGAAGAGGCGCACCCCGCCCTACTTCACCTCAAACCATGCCTTTCTGTTTTCCCCCTGAGGGCATTTGTGCTATGGTCCCGCGGAGTCAGGAAAAAACCGTTGTCACCGAGGGACAGGGCCCCAGGGTAGCGGGGCTTTTTGTCCAGGGTTTTCCGGCTGCTTTCGTAAAACGTCTTCAAATCGTTACCTCCGCACAGGCGGAAGTTCAGAACTCTGCGTCTCTGTGTCTCTGAGCTTCCGCGGCTGCTGCTTCTTGTTACAGGTTGTTTGATGGAAAACTGGCAGAAAAACCTGCGGGCGAGCATCACCACCCCGGAACAGTTGGCCGCGCATTTTCCGGTTGATGTTGCCGCCCTCAAAGTCGTGGTTGAGCGCTATCCCATGCGCATCACGCCTCATTATTTGGGCTTGATTCAGGAACCGGGAGACCCCATCTGGCGGCAGTGTGTCCCCGATCCCGCGGAGTTGGATGATGCCGGGCAACGGGAGGATCCCCTGGCCGAGGAACGACTGTCGCCGGTCCCTGCGCTGGTTCACCGCTACAATGATCGGGTTTTGTTGCTGGTTTCCGGCACCTGTGCCAGTTATTGCCGTTTCTGCACCCGCAAGCGCAAGGTCGGCTGTGCCGGGATGCGTACCACCATGGGAGAGGTGCACGAGGGTATCGAATATATCGCCCGCCACAGTGAGATCCGGGATGTGCTGCTCTCCGGCGGCGACCCTCTGCTCAGGTCCGATCTGTTGTTGCAGGATATTCTGCAGCGGTTGGGACGGATCCCTCATCTGGACCTGGTCCGTATCGGCAGCCGGGTACCGGTGACCCTGCCCGAGCGTGTCACCGAAAAGCTCTGCACCCTGCTGGGGCGGGCTCAGCCCCTT
>JARRKW010000155.1:0-4555 GCA_037387645.1 Desulfuromonadaceae bacterium | reverse complement strand
ATTTGTTTTTGTCACCCTGGTGGCCTTCAGTGTCGGCTGGGGTTTGAATAAGTTTCTCTTGTGGAGCGGGCTGTTGTCATGAAGTGCGGTTACTGTGCACGGGAAATTCCCGACGAGCCGGTACAGAAACCTTGCGGTCTGTGCACCGGCGGCTGTCGTAAGATACACTGTCCTTATTGCGGCCAGGAAAACCCGGTGACGCCCAACTACCTCCGGCGCATTGCCGAGATCGCCCGGAAAAAAGATTCGAAAAAGGATGATGACCATGGCGCTTTCTGAAAAAGCAGAAGAAATCCTTGAGGCCTTGTGGATTGCCACCAAGGAGGAGGGAGACACGGCCCCGTCTCTGGACAGCCTGCGCACGGCGGTTGACGAGGATGCGTTGCACGAACTGGTTCGCATGGCCTATGTGGAGATCAAGGGGGAGCGGGTGCACCTGCGTCCGGAAGGACTGGCCGATGCCAGAATGGCGGTGCGGCGACATCGCCTGGCCGAGCGGTTGATGATGGATGTGCTCGACCTGAAAGGCAGTCCCGGTGATGATCGTGCCTGTGAATTTGAGCATCTGCTGCGTCTGGGGGTGGATACCAAGCTCTGCACCCTGCTCAACCATCCCACCACCTGTCCCCACGGCAAACCCATTCCCCCCGGCGAATGCTGTGAATCCGCCCGGGCCAGCGGAGAAACCGGGGTGGTTGCCCTGACCGAGCTCAAAGCCGGGGATCTGGGAGAGATCGCCTACCTGTCGACCACCGATTCGAAAAAGATGCAGAAACTGATGAGCATGGGGGTGTTGCCGGGCAATGTATTGCGGCTTTGCCGCACCTATCCCTCCTATATTTTCAAAGTGGTCAATTCGGAATTCGCCGTCGATGAGGAGCTGGCCCAGGAGATCTTCATCCGCAAGGAGCCGACCACTTGAGGCCGGGGCCGGGTTATTTGCTTGCACACTTTTCGGGCTGCCCCTATAATCGCGGCCAATTTTATTCCCTTCTGAGGTGAAACCATGAGCGCAAGCAATTCCCTGGTGCAGATCGAAACCTCCCTGGGTGAGATCGTCCTGGAGCTTTTTGCCGACAAGGCACCCGTTTCGGTGGAAAACTTTATCGCCTATGCCCGCGCCGGTCATTACGACGGCACCATTTTTCATCGGGTTATCAAAGGCTTCATGATTCAGGGCGGGGGACTGGCTCCGGACATGCAGGCCAAGCCGACCCGTGATCCCATCATCAACGAGGCGCGCAATAAACTGAAAAACAAGACCGGTACGGTTGCCATGGCGCGGACCCAGGAAGTCGACAGCGCCACCGCCCAGTTCTTCATCAATACCGACAACAACAAGTTCCTCGATAATACCGGCACTCGCCCGGAAGACTTTGGCTATGCGGTTTTCGGCCAGGTGGTCGATGGCATGAATGTGGTCTATACCATCGAGCAACAGGCGACGGGCCCAAAGGATGGCCATGATGATGTGCCGGTCGAACCGATCCTGATTCAGAAGGTCGAGGTCATCGACTGATCCTGGATACAGCGACCCTGTTCCTTCTTGTTGTTACGGCACGAAAAGGTTTGACAACGGTTCCGCCCCTTTTCTATAGTGGCAACCGTTTGAAAAATATGTCTTTTTTATGGATCTATCCGGATAACTGCCGGCTAGCGGAAAAGGAGAAGATGAAGTATGGCACAGACGTACAAGATTGCAGTCCTCCCCGGTGACGGCATCGGTCCCGAGGTGATGGCCGAGGCATTGAAGGTTCTCGATGCCATCGAGAAAAAGTATGACGTGAAAATCGAGCGGACCCTGGCCAATGTCGGCGGGGCCGGGATCGATCTGGAAGGGAAGGCGCTGCCGCAGACCACCATCGATATCTGTAAGAATGCCGACGCCATCCTGTTCGGCAGCGTCGGCGGCCCCAAATGGGAAAACCTGCCTCCGGATGAACAGCCGGAACGTGGCGCTCTGCTGCCGTTGCGGAAAATTTTCGGCCTGTTCTGCAATCTGCGTCCCGCCATCATCTTCCCTGCGTTGACCGGAGCGTCCAGTCTCAAGGAAGAGGTCATCGCCGGCGGTTTCGACCTGCTGGTGGTGCGGGAGCTGACCGGCGGGATTTACTTCGCCCAACCCAAGGGGATCGAAGGGGAGGGGCCGGCGCGCACCGGTTTCGACACCATGAAGTATTCCGAGGCCGAAATCGAGCGCATCAGCCATGTGGCGTTTCAGGCGGCCCGCAAGCGCAACAAGAAAGTCTGTTCCATCGACAAGGCCAACGTGCTGTCCACCTCGGTGGTCTGGCGCGAGGTGGTGACCCGGGTCGCCAAGCAGTACCCCGATGTGGCGCTCTCTCACATGTATGTGGACAATGCGGCCATGCAGCTGGTGCGCTGTCCCAAGCAGTTCGATGTCATGCTGTGCGGCAACATGTTCGGCGACATCATCTCCGACGAAGCGGCCATGCTGACCGGCTCCCTGGGCATGCTGCCTTCCGCCTCCCTGGCCGAAGGCACCTTCGGCATGTACGAACCGTCTGGTGGCAGTGCTCCCGATATCGCCGGTCAGGGGATCGCCAATCCCATTGCTCAGATCCTTTCGGCCTCCATGATGCTGCGTTATTCCTTCGGCATGATCGAGGCGGCCGATGCCATTGACTCGGCCGTGGAAAAGACCCTGAACGACGGTTTGCGCACCGGGGATATTTTCCAGAATCTGCCGGGGGAAAAGAAGGTCAACACTGCTGAGATCGGTGCGGCCAGTATCGCCAATCTCTAAATTTCTCCGCGCATCAATCCCAGGCACGGAGGCCCCTGGTCCTCCGTGCCTGTGTTTTTGGGCTGGCCCGGTGTGGTATCCATGATAAGCAAGGGGTGCGGTTCCGGCCGAGGAATCACCACTTTAGGAGGTTGCAGAATATGTCCAGATCGTTCAAGCTGGCCGTTGTGGGTGCCACTGGTGCCGTCGGTCGACAGCTGTTGGAAATCCTCGACGAACGGGACTTCCCGGTGGGCGAGCTGTGTTTGCTGGGTTCGGAAGAGTCCGATGGAGAATTTCTCGAATTTCGCAACGAGGAGTATCTGGTCCAGCAACTCAGCGACGAAGCCTTTGTCGGCACTCATATCGTGCTGTTCTGTGCTACCCCGGCATGTACCAGGCAGTTTGCTCCCCTGGCCGCGGCGGCCGGGGCGGTTTGCATCGATTGCTCCGGTGCTTTCAATGGCGATACCGAGGTGCCGTTGGTGATCCCCGAAGTCAACCCCGAAGTGGTTGGCTCTTACCGCAATCGAGGTGTTATCGCCAACCCCGGCAGTGCGGTTATCCCCCTGGTGATGGCCCTGGCGCCGCTGCATGCGGAAAGTCCCATCCGCCGGCTGGAGGTATCAACCTATCAGGCGGTATCCGCCTGGGGGCAGAAGGGGATTGATGAGCTGCGCCTGCAATGCGGTGAACTGCTCAATGGCAGGCCTTGCGATTCCAAGGTGTTTCCCCACCAGATCGCTTTCAACTGCCTGCCGGCCATTGGTGCCTTCCAGGATAACGGCTACAGCAGTGAGGAAATGAGTCTGATTAACGAGACCCGCAGAATCCTTGGAGATGAATCGATCCGTATTAGCGCCACGGCGGTACAGGTGCCGGTTTTTTTCGGGCACAGTGAGGCGGTGAGTCTGGAAACCACTGTTGCCATTCCTCTGGAGCGGGCAAAAGAACTACTGGCGGCGGCGCCCGGTATCGATTTGGTCGACGACCTGGCCGACGGGCTCTATCCATTGCCCATCGAAGCGGCCGGACAGGATCAGGTGTTGGTTGGCCGCCTACGCACCCATATCGCCAGCCCTGACGGGCTCAATCTGTGGTTGGCGGCGGACAACCTGCGCAAGGGCGTAGCCACCAACGCGGTCCAGATTGCCGAACTTCTCATCGAGCGCTATCTGTGATTGCTGATTGGACCGATGGGACTACTTGACGATATCACTCTGGGCCGTTTTGTTGCCGGCGACTCGTTCATGCATCGCTTGGATGCCCGGGTTAAGCTGTGCGGCTTGCCCCTGTTCATTGTCGCAACCTTTGCCGCTCCGGCACCGTTGCGACTGCTGGGTCTGGCTGCTTGCGCTCTGCTCATGCTGATATCGTCCGGGATCTCCTGGCGGATTTGGTGGCGCGGTATCCGCATTTTCCGCTGGCTATTTCTCTTTACCCTGCTGCTGCATCTGTTTTTGACTCCGGGGCGGACCCTGTTCGGTCTGGAATGGCTTTCCTACGATGGTCTGTTGCGCGGTATCATGGTTTGCGCCCAGCTGTTTCTGGCCATTATCTTCTCCTCCCTGCTGACGCTGACTTCCTCGGTGGAACATTTGGCCGCCGCTGTGGCCTCCCTGTTGTCGCCGTTGCGCCGTTTTCGTTTGCCGGTGGAGGAAATGTCCTGGCTGCTGCAGTTGGTGTTGCAATTCATTCCGGTATTGCGGGAAGAAGGGGCCGCGCAGGTGGAGGCCTTTCGCCGGCGCGGGGAAGATCCGGCCCGAGGTGCCCTGTTGCAACGTGGCCGATGGGTGGGAAAAATGCTGA
>JARRKW010000154.1:0-4562 GCA_037387645.1 Desulfuromonadaceae bacterium | reverse complement strand
ACGACCTCAGGATAGGGCAGGCCGGCGGCGCCGAACATGCCGAGCAGGCCGGTCTGGCCCAGGGCCCGAGCCATGGCGACGGAACTGATCCCCTTGGCCATGGACCCGCCCACAGAGGGGTAGCGCAGGCCATGATCGCGGCAGAAGGTGGAATCACCCAGCTGCTCCAGCGGGCAGGGGGGAACCATGCCGGTAAAGGGAAGGGTGGCGGCTGAGCCGGAGGCCCCTTGGCCGAGCTGGAGCGAGAGGTGGCCGTCGTTGTCGACGATAAAAAGAGGACTGTTGATGTGCATCAGCGCCTCTTTATGGGAACCGGCGGCCGGACTCGCCGGATAAAATTGTCCGAGCGGCAGAGAAGTGTCTGAAGTGAAACGGTTCAAAAAGATCTCCCTGGTATTTGTTGCACCCTGGCGTCGAGTTCGTTTTGCATCCTAATTTCAAACCACATAATATGCCATTTTTCAAGGGCAATAGCAAAATCTTTGTGCTATTTTTAATGGTATCGTCTGAGCCTGACGGCTTGGCGGGTGGGCATCTCTCGGGCAAGAAAGGCGCTGATACATGGCAGCTAGGGGTTCATGGTGGCGGTTCGGTCTGTTGCTGTTACTGCTGACGGGATGTACGGCTTCCTCCGGAGAGCTCGGATTGACAGCCGGGGTGTTGGCTCCCTGTCCGCCTTCGCCCAATTGCGTCTGCAGTGAAGACCCGGAGGCCGCGGGGTATGTGGCGCCCCTGATTTTCAGTGGGGAGCCGGCTGCGGCCTGGACCGAAATTCAATCCTGCATTAACGCCCTCGGCGGGGAGGTCAGAAAAGTGGAGGAAAACTACCTCTGGGCGACCTTTGAATCCGATCTGTTCCATTTCGTGGACGATCTGGAGCTGCGCTTGTCCGCAGCAAAGCAGCGGATTCAGGTGCGTTCCGCCGCGCGGGTCGGGTACTGGGATCTGGGAGTCAACGCCGACCGGGTTGAGGCTCTACGAAAGATGTTTGCGCAGCGCGAAAGGTGACGCTGCGGTTCCGGAAAAGAGGTTTTTCAGTCCGGGGTCGCTGTGCGCATGCGTTCCAGGCGGCGGGATTCTTCAATAACCTTTTCAAACATGCGCACAATGGCCTCATTGTCGAGGGGGCCCGGGTTGGCCGCCTGCATGGCGTCGAAAATGCGCTTTTCCCGGTTGGGGTCGTAGACTTGCAGGCCCAGTTCCTTTTTTATCTCACCGATTTTACAGGCCAGATCGGCGCGCTCATTGAAAATTCTCAGCAGTTCCTGATCGAGCGCATCGATCTTCAGTCGTATTTCGTCGATAGTCAAACGTTTCTCCTGTGCCATTCAGAACTGTTTTTTGATCCGGGTGTCGCGTTTCCAGTGGACGTCGTCCCGGGCCGGGTAATCGATGGTATAGTGCAGGCCGCGACTTTCCTTTCTTTCCAGGGCGCAGCGGATGATCAGTTCGGCCACGGTGGCGATATTGCGCAGTTCGATGAGGTCCGAGGTGATCAGGAAGTCCCAGTAGTAGTCGGCAATCTCTTCCTGAATCATCTGAATGCGGCGCAGGGCGCGCATCAGGCGTTTGTTGGAGCGGACGATGCCCACGTAATTCCACATGCAGCGCCGGATTTCATCCCAGTTGTGGGCGACAATGACCTCCTCGTCGCTGTTGGTGGCGGTGCCGCAGTCCCAGGGTTCGATGGCGGGATAGCTGTTGGGATATTTGGTCAGTCGTTCCAGGGAGCGTTGGGCCGCCCGATTGCCGTAGACGACCCCTTCCAGCAGGCTGTTGCTGGCCAGACGGTTGGCGCCATGCAGGCCGGTGCATGAGGTTTCGCCGATGGCGAACAGATTCTGCACATCCGATTCCCCCCAGCTGTCGACCTCGACCCCGCCGCAGAGATAATGGGCGGCGGGGACCACCGGAATCGGCTCCCTGGTCATGTCGATGCCGTAGCCGAGACAGGTTTCATAGATAAGGGGAAAACGTTCCCGGATGAAGTCCGGATCCTCATGGGTGATATCGAGGAAAACGCAGTCATCACCCCGAGTTTTCATCTCGTTGTCGATGGCCCGGGCCACGATGTCCCGCGGAGCGAGATCCTTCAGGTCGTGGTATTTCTCCATGAAGGTAGTGCCGTCCCCGCGTTTGAGAATTGCCCCTTCGCCCCGCACCGATTCGGAAATGAGAAAGGATTTGGCGTGGGGATGATAGAGGGTGGTGGGATGGAACTGCATGAATTCCATGTTGGCGATGGTGGCCCCGGCCCGATAGGCCATGGCAACGCCGTCGCCGGTGGCCACGTCGGGATTGCAGGTATAGAGGTAGACCTTGCCGACCCCGCCGGTGGCCAGAACGGTGATCCGGGCGCCGAAGGGCACCACCTCATTTTCTTTGATGTCGAGGATGTAGGCGCCGAGGCAGCGATCCGGCTTTTGCCGGCGATGGGTGCTTTTGCTTAGGGTGATCAGGTCGACCGCAATGTGATTCTCGTAAACAGTGATGTTGGGATGTTGTTGCACCGCTTCGACCAGGGCCCGTTCGATTTCCCGGCCGGTGCTGTCCATGGCGTGCAGGATGCGGCGGTGACTGTGTCCGCCTTCGCGGGTCAGGTCGTAGCTGTCGTCTTCCTTGCGACTGAACTGCACTCCCCATTTGATCAGATCGGCAATCGCCTCGGGACCGCCCTCGATGGTCATGCGGACGATGTCTTCATGGGGCAGATGGACGCCGGCGACCATGGTGTCATCGATATGGGCGTCGAAGGAATCTTCTTCGGTATAGACTGCGGCGATGCCGCCCTGGGCCAGCTGGGTCGCCGTTTCCGAGATGTTCCGTTTGGTGACGATGGCGACGGTGCCCTTGTCGGCAACCTTGAGGGCGTAGGAAAGTCCGGCGATACCGCTGCCGATAACAAGAAAGTCGGAGGTTATTTTCATGGTCAGCCTCTTTGGGCAAAAAGTGGATCGACTATTGCAGCGCGGTCTGTAGCGGTTAGACGAAGAAGATTACCTCATGAAGCAGAAAAAACTGTATTTGCAATTAGAAGGCCGTTATTATCTGCTTCTCAAGTGATGTTGTCAAGGTTTTTACCCCTTCTTTTTAGGGCATAAGTTGGTTGAAATACTGCTTTTTTTCTTTGTGTAAAAATTCCATCGAGAGGGTTTTGGAAAATGCCGTCAAATTTGACATGGAACTTGACCGGTTTGCTGCTGGTTATTTTTCTGGCGATTCCTCCGGAGGGTTGTGCCGATATTTATCGCTATGTTGACGCTCATGGGGTAGTGCATTTCACCGATACGCCGACCAGCGGTGCTTATCACTTCTATATGAAAGAAAAGCGCAGCAAGGATGCCAAGGGGTCGGTGGTTGACCTGATTGAACATTATGCCAAGGTGTTCAATCTTGACGATGCCCTGATCCGGGCGGTTATCAAGGTGGAAAGCGACTACAATCCCCATGCCCTATCCAGTAAGGGCGCCCAGGGGCTGATGCAGCTCATTCCGGAAACAGCTCGGGACATGAACGTTTCCGATCCCTACAATCCCGCGCAGAATATCCGGGGCGGCAGCCGTTATCTGCGGCAGATGCTCGACCAGTTCGGCGACGATCTGGAACTGGCCTTGGCCGCTTACAATGCCGGACCCTCGGCGGTGAAACGTTACGGCGGCATCCCTCCTTTTGCCGAAACCCAGCATTACGTGGAAAAGGTAAAAAAGTTCTACCGTCATTATCAACAGCAGGAAGAGACCACCCTTTAACAGGGCTTCATCCTTCGATAACAATCCCGATAATTTTCTGTTGACTTGAAAAAGTGCTTTTGTTATTAATAGCCCCGCTCGCAGCAACTCACAAAAATGAGCGGGAATAACTCAGTGGTAGAGTGCAACCTTGCCAAGGTTGAAGTCGCGAGTTCGAATCTCGTTTCCCGCTCCAAAAAATTTCCCAAGGCCCGGTCTTTTGACCGGGCCTTTTTCGTGTGCGCCAGGCATGGCGCGTAGCGCCTTGGTTGGTGTTGCTGCGGCCGTTCGTTTTATTACCAGACCCCTTCAAGTTTAGCCTGGGGATATTTACATTGACTTCCCGGAGGTTTGGATTTATTTATTATTAATCTTATTTTATATTTATTTTTGTGAGGGACCGCGGACAATGATCGATTGTCACCGACATCAATGAGCCATCTGACCTGAAAATGGGTTGGGTGGCTTTTTGTGTTTTGAGAGATATGGGCCTTTTCAATAGTTGAAAAATTTAATACTGCACCGGTGGCCAGTTTTCCCATTTTACCATCATGCAATCCCGCATTAAATACAGGACCATTCCATAATCGTACATGATGTCTATTCAGCGTAAATTACTGTTGATTTCCCCACGTGGTCCCTTGTACCGAAAAAATACTGGAATTCTCCAGAAATCGCTTAGATATGCCCCTTTGACGCTATCATTGCTTGCTACACTGGTACCAGATGATCTTGGTTTCGATATAAAAATAGTCGATGAGGGCGTTGACGATATCACTTTTCGAGAACATGTCGATTTGGTAGCAATTAGCGCTATTACCGGAACGTCTGTTC
>JARRKW010000153.1:0-4569 GCA_037387645.1 Desulfuromonadaceae bacterium | reverse complement strand
GGACAAGCCCCACTATACCTTGAAAAACTGTGCCACCTGCCATCATGCCCACCGTCCCATGCAGATCGATTTCGTCAAGGCGGGAGGGGTCAAGGGGGCCTGTCTCAGCTGCCACGAAGGGGTGGTTACCGTTGAAAAGGGGATTCCCAATGCCCATGACAACCTGGCCTGCAACAAATGCCATCTGACCCACGGCGATGCGCCCAAGTGTACCGGCTGCCATGCCTCCCACGCCGATTCCATGCAGGAAGGGGACTGCCAGAGCTGCCATGCGCCACATAACCCCATGTCCATCCGCTACTATGCCGGGGTCGCCGCCGATCTCTGCGCGGCCTGCCATGACGGCATCGTCAGTGAATTGCAGCAACAGGGCAAGGCCCATCAGGAAAAGGTCGGTTGTTTCCGCTGCCACAGCAAGCATCCGCCGCAGAAAAACAGCGCTCCGGCCGCCTGTACCTTCTGTCATCTGCCGGAGAAGAATGCCCATTTTGCCCTGAAGGATTGTCAGGGCTGTCATAGGCCCCACGCGCCGCTGAGCAAGGCTCTGGGCGACATGAAAAACGTCATGACCGCCTGTATCACCTGCCATGCTCCGGTGAAGGAGGTCATGGACCAGGTTGCCGACGCCCACAGTCAGCAGAACTGTATCGATTGTCATAATGAACACGGGCAATTGCCGGACTGCCGTGACTGTCATGATTCCCACGCCGAGTCGATGACCCGACAGGACTGCCAGCAGTGTCACGCGCCCCATGGGCCGTCGGCGATTCGTTTTGATTCGTCGGTCAGCGCGACCCTTTGCGCCGCCTGCCATGCCGCGCCGGTCGCCCTTATGGAAAAAACGGGAGGCGCTCATAAGGAACTCGGTTGCGCCGGCTGCCATGAGCAGCACGGCTCGGTGCCCTCCTGTGCCGATTGTCATGGGGCGGATGATCAGGCCCATTTCGCCGTGGCCAATTGTCGCAGCTGCCACGATCCCCATGCCCCGGTGGTTGACGACCTGAGCGAGCTGAGTCAGGTGCGGCCGGCCTGCGTTTCCTGTCACGTCGGTCCCGGCAAGCAGACCGCGACCTTCCCCAGCGCCCATGCGGGCATGGGCTGCAACGAGTGTCATCTTCAGCACGGCAAGGCATTGCCATGCCTGGAATGCCATGAGCCGCATACGGCGACCATGACTTATCAGGATTGTCTGGCCTGCCATGCGCCCCATAAACCGACCCAGACCGATTTCTCGAAAACTCCGGCCACGGCCCTGTGCGCGTCCTGTCATCAGGATGAGGTGACCGCCATCGAACAGCGGGGCGGCGCCCATCAGTCCGCTGTCAGCTGCGCCGATTGCCACGGCAAGCATCCCGGCATCGGCTGTACCCGCTGTCATGCCGACAACCCCGAAGCCGGCATGGCCGCCAAGATTTCCTGCGCCAGCTGCCATGCGCCGGCGGACAATCCCCATTTCGGCTTGGGTGGTTGTGTCCAGTGTCATCCGCCGCACAGTCCCATGGAAATCAACCTGGACGCCTTTGATCCGGTCAAGCCGACCTGTCTCTCCTGTCACGCCGGCATCGGTAAGGAGCTGCAGACGATTTCCAGTGCCCACACCAGGCTGGACTGCCGGGAATGTCATCTGGTTCACGGGGAGCATCTCTCCTGTCTCGACTGTCATGAGCCCCATGCCAGCGGCATGGCTTACGCCGACTGTCTGCGCTGTCACGCGCCCCATCAGCCGACGGCCCTGAATTATCCGGAAGATGTCCCCGGCGGCCTGTGCGCGGCCTGTCATGCCGACGAGGTCGGTCAGGTAGCGGCCCAGGGCGCGGCGCACAAAACCGAGATCGGTTGCGCTTCCTGCCATCCCCGGCATAAACCGTTGGGTGAGCAGACCATTCTGAGTTGCCGGACCTGTCATCCGCGACTGCAGAAACTCCACTACACCTTGGAACCCTGCACCCCCTGCCACAATCCCCATGCGCCCTTGGCGGTGAAGCTGGACAGTCGCAAGGAGGTCAAGCCGGTCTGTGTTTCCTGTCATGCGGTGGTCGGACGTTTCATGGAATTCAATCCCTCGGCGCATTCGGCGGTCGACTGCAGCGAATGCCACCAGCATCATGGTGAGTTCCTGGAATGTCTGTCCTGTCATCAACCGCACAGTGCCGATATGAGCTACGCCGATTGCCTGCGTTGTCATTCGCCCCACCGACCGACCGATATCGCCCTGGCCCGTGAGGTCAATCCGGCTCACTGCTCTTCCTGTCACCAGGATGTAGCGACCCGGATCACCAATCAGGGGGGAGCGCACCAGAGTGAAATCAATTGCGTCTCCTGTCATAAGGCCCATCCGCCCCAGGAGGAGAAGGTCATTCCCGCCTGCGGCCTGTGCCACGCACCGGAGGATGGTGACCATTACCAGGTGACGGGCTGTGCTGCTTGTCATGATCCCCATGCGCCCCTGGAGCTGGATTTCAGCAAGACGGAACAGGCCAGACCGGCCTGTCTGAGCTGCCATGGCGAGGTGGATCAGGCCATGCTGGCGGCTCCGAGCAAGCACCTTGAGGTCGATTGCAGTCGCTGTCATCCGGATCATGGCGCCAAGAAGGGCTGCGACAGCTGCCATCAGCCCCATGCGCCCGAGATGACCACCCCCGATTGTCTGGCCTGTCATCCGGCCCATACCCCGAACCGGATGGAGCTTGGCTCCGACCTGAATCCGGCCTATTGCAGTGCCTGTCATGGCGATGTGGCCGAACTGCTGGCCGCCACCCAGGCCAAACATCAGGAGCTGACCTGTCTGAGCTGTCATCAGGGCGAACATGGCAGCGCCATGGCCTGTGTTGATTGCCATGGTGAACCCCATGAGCCGGGTTTGCACAGCAAGTTCCCCAATTGCCTCAAATGTCATGAGAATCCCCATGCTCTGGCCAATTGGAGGGCGCAATAAATGATTTGTCCGGATTGTTTCAAGAATCGCTCTGTCATGAAGGAGAGTAGACGGATGAAATTTGCCGTATCCCCCGTTCTGCCGTTGCTGGCGGCCCTGCTGTTGTTTACCGCACTGCCGGCCATGGCCGCTACCCCGCCTCCGTCCCCCGGAGAGGGGGCGGATATTTACCAGCAACAGGTGCAACCCTTGACCACTCTGGAATGTGCCAAGTGTCATTTCGATATCTTCAAAATTATCCGCGATGAGGGGGGACAGCATCAGCTGGAATGTCGTGACTGCCATAATAAATTTCACACCTTTACCCCCGGCGTAGCCTGGAAGGACCGGGTTCCGGCCTGTAACGATTGTCATGAGGGTGTCCATGAGGGGAGTTTCCCTGAATGCCTTTCCTGTCACCGCCAGGCCCATGCCCCCCTGGCCAGTCTGGTTGACGGGGAGACCTTGGCGGCCGATTGCGGTCAATGCCATAGTGCGGTCAATACGGAAATTGAACAGTTTGCCAGCGCCCATACCGAACTCGGCTGCATCGATTGTCATCATGACCGGCATGGGTTCAAGCCGGGCTGCGACGAGTGTCATCCGCAGCCCCATACGGCCTTTCGGAACAACGCCGAGTGTATCGGCTGTCACCAGCCCCATTCGCCCTTGCAGATTACCTTCGGCGATGCGGTCGGCAATGGCCTCTGCCAGGGTTGTCATGCCGATCCGGCGGCGACTCTGGCGGCCGGTAAAAAGAAACACACTCCACTCCATTGTGTGTTCTGCCACGCCAACAGCCATGGAACCATTCCGGCCTGCCAGGATTGTCATGGCAACGGACCGCACAATCCCGAGCTGCTGCAAGGTTTCAAGGGGTGTCTGGAATGCCATGGCGATCCCCATAGCCTGACCCTGTCGGGGTCCTGATCTCCGGGAGGTTTGTTCCATGAATATGAGCCGTCTCGTCTGGATCGGCGGTGCCGTCGCTGTGCTGCTGTTGTTGCTGGTGGCTTACGGCTGGCATCTCAAACAGCGCTATTGCTGGGACTGCACGGCCCAGGAACGCTACGCCCAGGCCACCGGATTGCTTTGCGACCGGGATGTCGAGGAACGTCAGCGGGGACTGGATATTCTGCACGAACTGGCGGATCAAGGCCTGTCGGCGCCGCAACAGCTGCTCGGTGGACTCTATCTGCAACCCCTCCCGGAACGCTTTATCCCGCTGCAGCGGGAGCTGTCGGCCTGTGTCCGCTCCGAGGTGCCGGCCGACCCTGCCTTGGCCCTGGTTTTTTTCCGGAGTCTGGCTGAAACCGAGCTGTTATCGCCCGAGTTGACCTATGACCTGGGTGTTCTGGTGGATGAGGGGCTGTTGCAGCCGTCCGGCAAGGTGCGCAGCGCCAGGGAGTATTTTCAGCAGGCGGCCCGGGATGGCAATCCCCAGGCGATGGTTGAACTGGGCCTGGAACAGGATGAACAGCGGCAGTATGCCGACGCGGCGCGCTGGTTCACGGAAGCCTTCAGTCGTGGCGGGGTATCCGTGGCGGCCCTCAAACTCGGGGATTATGCCCTCTATGGCCGGGAACAATCGGCTGATGTGACAGAAGCCCTGGATTGGTATCAGAAGGCGCTGGCGGCGGCGGAGTCTTCCGGGG
>JARRKW010000152.1:0-6294 GCA_037387645.1 Desulfuromonadaceae bacterium | reverse complement strand
GCTATTGAAATTGCACTGGGGACCGCGACACTACCGGGAAAACCTGATTGCCCTGCTGCTGATCGCCATCCTGATCGGCATGACGACAGGTTTTCTGGCGGTGGGATTTCGCTATCTGCTGCTGTGGGCCAGCTCCGTATGCTGGCGCGATCCGTTCAACATCATCGGTTCAGCCTCCGGCTTCCCCTGGTACCTGGTGGTCGCCCTGCCGATTCTGGGCGGTCTGCTGATCGGACCGGCGGTGGCTTTCTGGGCACCGGAAACCCGGGGTGCGGGGGTTCCGGAGGTCATTGAAGCGGTTGTGGCCCGGGAAGGCTGTATCCGCCATCGCACCACCCTGTCCAAACTGGCCACCACGGTCATTTCCATCGGCTCCGGAGCTTCTGTCGGCCGGGAAGGTCCCATCGTGCATATGGGTGCTTCGGTCGGCTCCTCCATTGCCCAGATGATTCGCCTTTCGCCGGAATGGCGGCGGGTTTTTCTGGCCTGTGGCGCTGCCGCCGGCATTGCCGCCACCTTCAACGCACCCATGGCCGGGATGTTGTTTGCGGCGGAAATTATCCTGGTTGATTTTCAGGTCAGCTATTTAAGCCATTTGGCTATTTCCGCGGTGACCGCCACGGTTGTCTCCCATCATTTTCTCGGCAGTCTGCCGGCCTTTGACATTCCCTATTTCGAACTGGTGAGCTACTGGGAGATGCCTCTGTATGGGCTGCTCGGGATACTGGCCGGTCTGCTGGGCATCGCCTTCATCAAAACCGTCGGCCTGGTGGAAGATACCTTTACCGCCTGCAAGGTGCCGATCTGGCTGCGACCGGCCTGCGGCGGCCTTCTGGTCGGGCTGCTGGCCGTGCTCTACCCCCATGTGCTCGGGGTCGGCTACGAAACCATCAATCTGGTATTGGCCGCCAAGGCGGCCACAGGGCTGATGATGGTGTTGATTGTTTGCAAACTGGCGGCCACCGCCTTTTCCCTGGGGGCCGGTTTTTCCGGCGGTATTTTCGCCCCGTCGCTGGTGCTCGGGGGACTGCTCGGGGGCGTTTTCGGCGTCGGGGTCCATACCCTCTGGCCCGACCTGACCGCGGCCTTTCCCGCCTATGCTCTGATCGGCATGGGCGCCCTGGTGGCCGGCACCACTCTGGCGCCCATCACCGCCATCTTTACCATCTTTGAACTGACCTACAATTTCGACATCATTCTACCAGTCATGACCGGCGCCATCACCAGCCTGATCACCGTACAGACATTGTACGGACATTCCATCTATGAAACCAAACTGATCCGTAAGGGCATCCGCATGCTTCGGGGGCATGACGTAAACCTGCTGCGATCCATGCAGGTAAAAGACTACATGGATCGGAACTTCGAATGGGTCAGGGAAGATACCCGCCTGGGTGAATTGATCCGCAAAGCCCAGAACAGTGCCTATCCGCACTTTCCGGTTCTCAACCACGCCGACGAACTGATCGGCATACTGTCCCTGCGCGACCTGAAAGTGGTTCTGGCCGAGATGGGCGACCTCTGTGAACTGGTGGTCGCATCCGAAATCATGTGCAAGGAGGTTTATACCCTCAGCCTCGGCGACAACTTCGAAACGGCTTTCAAAGTCTTCGAGGGACGGGCGTTTTCCACCCTGCCGGTCATCGATCAGCAGCGCCCCGGACGGGTGGTCGGGCTGCTGAAGAAAAGTACTCTGATGCTGGCTTATAATCAAAAAGTCCTCAAGCTGGACACCTTCTCCAAACTACCATCCCAGGGCCTTAACTGATGGGCATTGCCGCGGATATCGTCATCATTGTCCTGGCCGCACTCGTGGGCGGGCTGGTTGCCCGCAAATGCAAACAACCGCTGATTCTCGGTTACATCCTGGCCGGGGTCCTGGTTGGCCCCCATACCGGCTGGGTGGCAATCACCAGCGTCCACGATATCGAGCTGCTGGCGGAAATCGGCGTGGCCCTGTTGCTGTTCGCCCTGGGACTGGAATTTTCCCTGAAGGAACTGAAGCCGGTGCAAAACGTGGCCCTGCTCGGCACACCGGTTCAAATTCTGCTGACCTTCATCGTCGGCTACGGCATCGGCCAACTGTTCGGCTGGGAACGCAACGCCTGCTTCTGGTTCGGCGGCATGATTTCCCTGTCCAGCACCATGGTCGTCCTCAAAACTCTCATGAATCAGGGGCTGCTGGGAACCCTTTCCAGTCGGGTCATGATCGGCATGCTGATTGTGCAGGATCTGGCCATCGTTCCGATGATGATCGTTCTGCCGCAACTGAAGGATCCCAGGGCCGGCCTGCCGATCCTGGCCATGGCCGCCGTCAAAGCCAGCATCTTTCTGGCCCTGATGCTTTTTGTCGGCATTCGCCTCATCCCGGCGCTGATGCGTCGCATTGCCTCCTGGAATTCGCGGGAACTGTTCACCCTGGCCATTACCGCCATCGGCCTGGGCGTCGGCTACGGCACCTATCTGTTCGGACTGTCCTTTGCCCTGGGCGCCTTTGTAGCCGGGATGATCCTGAGTGAATCCGATTACGGTTATCAGGCCTTAAGCGACATCATCCCCTTGCGCGATATCTTCGGCCTGCTGTTTTTCACCTCCGTTGGCATGTTGTTCGATCCGGCCTTCTTTCTTTCCCACTTCCGGCTGATTGCCGTCGTGGTCCTGCTGGTGATGCTGAGCAAGGGCCTGATTTTCGCCCTGGTCACCCGTCTGTTCGGCTACGGCAACATTGTCCCGTTGGCAGCTGGCCTGGGGATGTTTCAGGTAGGTGAGTTTTCCTTCGTCCTAGCCCGAGTCGGCGTCAAAAGCGCTTCCATCGACAGCGAGCTCTATGGTTTGACCCTAACGGTGGCCATTATCACCATGATTCTGACCCCGCTGCTCAGTTCCCTGACCTCCCCCCTGTACGCCAGACGGAAACGACAATTCAAACATGAACCGCTCCAGACCATCAACCTCCCGGTCGGAGGCCTGTCCAATCATGTGGTCCTGGCCGGCGGCGGCAGGGTTGGGCGTTACCTGGCCAATGTCCTTAAACGCCTCGATATTGCTTTTGTCATCATCGAACTGAATCACTGGCGGGTGGAACAGGCCAAACGGGATGGCTTCCCCGTCATTTTCGGAGATGCCAGTCATGAGCTGGTACTGGAGGCCGCGGCCATCGACCGGGCCAAGCTGCTATTGATCACCACCCCGGTTACCCTGATTGCCTCGGCCATCGCCGCCCGGGTCCATCAGCTCAATCCGGCCATTCGTATCATCGCCCGCGCCTCCAGTATCGAGGAAATGCAACTGTTGCACGAAAAGGGCGTTTATCAGGTAGTGCAACCCGAATTTGAGGCTAGTCTTGAATTTACCCGGCAGGCATTGCTCTACCTGGATATGCCCATCAGCAGGATACAGGGCTTCACTGACACCGTGCGCCGGGAACTGTATGCTCCCCTCTACCAGGGGGAACAGGGCTACCACGCGCTTTCCCAACTCCAGAACATCGCGCACCTGCTGGAATTATCCTGGGTTTTCCTGGGCCAACAGAGCCCGTTGCTGGAAAAGTCCATCCAGGAGCTGGCAATCCGCAGCCGCACCGGCGCCTCCATCGTCGGCGTGCTGCGCCGCGGGCAGATGCTGAGCAATCCCGACCCCGGTTTCTGTTTTGCCGCGGACGATCTGATCGGTGTGATCGGAGAACCCCATCAATTGAGCGCCTTTCTGGACCTGGTTGAACAGAACCGGGATAAGGACAACGCATCTTGAAACCAGGCTCGAACCAGACGGAGGCGCAGTGAACACGAAAGTCCCAATGGCACATTTTGACCTTGCCCAGCGGAGGCAAAACCTTGTAACCTGCTGGAATCAGTGACTGTGGTATAGTAGTTTCACTTGTGTGAAAGGATGCATACTCCCGGGGGAGGCGTAAGGGGCCGTCCCCGTCCAGACAAAACTCTGGCCTTCTGCCCCTCACTCGCTACACCTTACTCCTCACGGATCCAGGACATACCCACAGACTCTTCGGCCAACGCCAAAGGAGGTGTCCCATGTCATTGACGCTGAACTCCACCGCTTGCGACCTGAACTCGGCCATCCACCACATCCTGTCCGTGGCGCGCAGCGATACGGCATACTGGGATCGCTATATCTTCAGGGCGCGCCAGCTGTTAAGCCCCAAGCTCAGTTATCTCGAATATCGAAATATGGAAAAGGACCGGGCCAGCAGCGCCCTGATCCCCGACCAGATCCGTAGCGCCATGGAAGCGGGCGATTGGCAGAAAACCCAGGAGTTGAGTAGCCGCCTGGCCGGCATTCGGGAAAAATTCGACGACCAACGGCCGCTGATCGAACTGGGGCAACTGCTTTATGACGCCCCGCACCAGACCTCCAGCGCGCCCCTGGCCAACGCCCAATTGCAGCAGGAAGCCATTGATGCCTTCAAGCAGGGGAAATTCGATCAACTTGAACGATTGGCCGGAAAACTGCAGGACCTGAACCACACTCAGGGCATGGCAAAGGATGACCTGCAGGATGAAATCGACCGGGAAGCCCAGGATCTTCTCTTCAATTTCTCCGCAGAGACCTTAAAGACGGCCAAACAGCTGGGATTGGAACCGGTGCAGGCGGAATCCTGGCACACCAGATACGGCCATCTGTGCCGCTTCGCCTGGCACCCGGCCATCGGCCGGGAAGGCAGCCTGCCGGGGGAAGCCCAGCAGGTTTTTGACCGGAACCTGCCGGCCGACACGCCCGAGGGGATGAAGGAACGCATCCGGATGTTCATGATCCACCCCTTTGTCAATTCCGGCGGCAGCCGCTACCTGCCGGATCTGGTGGCCGAAGATTACCTGGTGGAGGATTTCCCCGAACCCCAACCGGGCCAGCCGTTTCCGGACTCACCGTTGCTTGCGGCCCTGCATCTGAACCGCCGCGATCAACTCAGCCGGTTGACCATCGAACAGGCCCTGCTCCGACACGGTGACGAAATTCTGGCACAACTGCAACTCGATCCGTTCCAGTTCCGGCTGGTCTGTATTCCGCCGGATCTGCACCTGCGTACCGGGCAACAAAAAGGCTGGGGGCAGCAACCCCTCTGGACCCACTTTGATGGCTACATGATTCAACGGGACAGTCACCGCATGGCCCTGGCCGGAGGCGATGTCCGTTTCGGCGGGGTTTTCGACCTGGTCGGAATCGGCGTGAATTACGAGTCGGACCGGGTGTTCGCCCGGTTCGCCGTGGTACAGCGCCAACGCATGCTGGCCTGGTAAGGGTCAGGAATCGACGTCGAACCAAATCTGCTTGGCCCAGTCGAAATATTGATGCGGCCGGAAGCGGTTCTTATAGGCCAAAGCGGGACAATCGGCGACGCAATAACCGAGATAATAATAGCTCAGTCCCAACCTTTGGGCTTGCTCGATCTCTTTAAGAATGCTGAAGGTACCAAGATTCAACCCGGAACAAGCGGTGTCAAAACAGAAATAGACGCTGCTGAGACAATTTTCACCCCGGTCCAGAAAACCGACCCCGATCATTTCAGCGCCCCGGAAAATTTCCGTCTGCAGCCCGGGACAGGAGGGCAGATAGAAATTGAGAAGAAATTCCTCGACATCCCCTTCCTGTCCGAAACGCCGCCGGGAATGGTCGCGGGAGATGGCCAACGCCCGGGCGCTGAATTGCAAGGGTCCAAAACGCACATCAAGGGCGGCGCATTTTTTCAGCACCCGGCATTGGCTGCGGGAGGGCACAAAGGCGCCAACCGGAATCCGCAACGGGGTACAGACCCGGCAACCGGGACAGGCGGGGCGGAAATAATAGATACCGAATTTGCGCCAGCCCAGCTCCAGATAGGCGGAAATTTCCGCCGCACTGAGTTGTTCGGCGAGAAAATATTCGTAACATTTATCCCGGCCCGGCAGATAGGGACAGGGAGAAAGCTCTTCCAACTGGATAGAATGGAGCAACTGCATGAAAAACCGCCTTGACAGATGCCGTATTGCCGTTGTTCACTTTGCCAGAATAAACAGCATGGCACAGGCCGAGACAGGGCGTCAATCCTGTTCGGCAACGTCTTATCTCAACCACAACTTCCGGGGATGTCCCCACAAGGAGACGCGATGGTGAACTTTACTCCACTCTACTGGCACTGGCTGACCCTGGGTCTGATCCTGATCATGGCTGAGCTCTTCATCCCCAGCTTTACCATTTTCTGGTTCGGCCTCGGCGCCCTGTTGATCGGCCTGCTCCTTTGGTTCGCTCCGGAAACCAGCCTGAACTGGCAACTGCTGATCTGGACCATCGCCTCCAGCG
>JARRKW010000151.1:0-4571 GCA_037387645.1 Desulfuromonadaceae bacterium | reverse complement strand
AGGCATGCAGATTATCCAGAAAACGCCGCAGGTCGTCAACACTGCGCGCATATCCGTTCAGGCTCAAAGAGCCCTCGCCGAAATCCGGCCGAATCCCGCGGACACTGACCTGTTCCGGAACCACCTGCTCCAGACGATCAAGCAGTTCCGTCCAGCGGAAAGCATCCATTCTCAGAATCTGGTTGGCGAATTCCACCTCGGCATTCAGCTGCTCCTGCTCCTGCGGAGTCATCTTCCGGGTCCGAACCTCGGGGTTTTGCCGCGTCCGGTCCAGTTCGGCCAGCCGCACGGTCAACTGCGCAATCCGGTCCCGGCCCTGCATATATCCGTACAGATTGAAGGCTCCCAGAAGCAACAGCATGCCGATGGCAAGCAGATAAAAAAAGCGCAGGGCTCTGCGGTTGAGATAGCTGCGGCTGGCCAGATTGAGGGTCAATTTCATGGCGTCACCTCACATCAGACGTTCCGCCGCGCCGACGGCGGCAACCAGGCTCTGCCCGTTAACTCCCCCCAGGGCTTCGGGTTTCAAGGCAAAACGATCGACCTTGCCATCGAGAACCAGCACCTCCCTTTCGAACGCCGCCCGTAACGCCTCCAACAGACCGGCAACCTCCGTCCAGTCGGTATGCAGAAACACGGCGGCCCGATTGTACCCCGGATAACGCGCCCCCAGGGTGGCGAAAGAGAGATTGATTTCGTCAAAAATTTCCTGCGGATCATGGGAAATCCGTTTATGCCGATGGAAACAGGGAATCCTGTTCTGGAAAAATTGCAGTCCCAGCAGGCCGCCATCCACTCCCACCAACACAAAATCTTCCCCCAGATCGAGTCGGGAACGGTAAAAGTTATACAGATTGAGGGCATGGAAATCAACGATGACGGCATGATAGCCGGCTTCGGCCAGAACCTCCTCATACTGCCGAAGGACCGGACGCAGAAGCAGGGAAACAGCCAGGCGATAACGGCCCGATTCGCTCTTTTCCAGCACTTGAAAATCGAGTTGCACATCTTTGGCCTCAGCCGGCAGCGCCTTTTTCAGCTGCCATTTGATCACCTCGATCTCCTCCTCCCGGGACTTAAGCAGGGTGTCGACTTCCGTCAGAACAAACCGGCCGATGGAATCGGGCAAGGACAGGGCCAGACGATCCTCGCCACCGGCCAGAGGATCCAGGAGCTCCTTGACCGCGGCGATGAAACCGGCCCGATCGAGAATGTTCTCTGTCCGCAGCGTCGGGGACCAACCCGCCGCCAGGGAAACCGAACCGGCGCCACAGAGCATTGCGGCCTGGTTCCGCTGGCGCCGCAACACCACCCCCCGCAGACAACCGCCGCTGAGATCCAGACCGAGAAAGTTCCGACGTATCACGCCATATCCACCTTTTCCACAAAAGTAACCCGGTTGATTTCCTTGAGGGTGGATACGCCGGTGAGCACCTTTTCCATGGCCGCCTCCCGTAAAAACCGCGTTCCCGCTTGCGCGGCCGCCTGTTTCAGCTGGGATATGGGCGCTTTGTTGACGATCATCTCGCGTATTTCATCATTCAGGCTCAACAGTTCAACAATAGCACTGCGTCCCTGGTAACCCATGCCGTTGCATTCCTTGCAACCGGCCCCCTCATAAAAAACCCGGTCCCGATAAAGCTCGTAATTCAGTCCCGCTTCCTCCAGCGTTTCCCGATCGTGACGAACCTCCTGTTTACACTGGGGACAAATCTTCCGCACCAACCGCTGGGCGACAACACAATTGAGACAGGAAACAAAATTGTAGACATCAATCCCCATGTGCAAAAATCGGCCCAGCACGTCAAAAACATTGTTGGCGTGTACCGTGGTAAAGACCAGATGACCGGTCAGAGCCGATTGAACCGCTATCTGCGCCGTTTCCGCGTCACGAATCTCGCCCACCATGATTTTGTCCGGGTCATGCCGCAGAATCGAACGCAGACCGCGAGCGAAGGTCAGGCCTTTTTTCTCATTGACGGGAATCTGCACAATCCCCTTGAGCTGGTACTCCACCGGATCCTCGATGGTAATGATTTTCTCTTCTTCGTTGTGAATCTCCGACAGCGCCGCGTAGAGGGAGGTGGTCTTGCCGCTGCCGGTGGGACCGGTGACCAGAACCATGCCGTAGGGCTCGCGGATCATGCGGCGAAGACGCACCAGCTCACGTTCGGCAAAACCCAGCGCTTCCAGGGTCAACCCCTTGAGATCCGAGGCGATGGAGGCCTTATCCAGAATACGGATGACCGCATCCTCCCCGAAGATACTCGGCATGATGGAAACCCGGAAGTCGATGGAGCGATTGCCGATGCGGACCTTGAAACGGCCATCCTGGGGAATGCGCCGTTCCGAGATGTCGAGTTCGCTCATGACCTTGATACGGGAAATGATGGGACTCTGGAAGCGGCTGTCGAGGGGCTCCGTGGCGCGATAGAGTACCCCGTCGATACGATATTTGATGATCACCCCTTCGAGGTTGGCTTCGATATGGATGTCGCTGGCCCGCTTATTGAGGGCATCGTAGAGGGTGGAATCGATGAGCCGGATAATGGGGCTGGTATCGGCCGTCAGTTTTTCAATGGAGAGAACTTCCTCGCCCTTGTCGGTCTCCTTGACCAGTTGCAGCTTGAAATCCTCCGAGACCTCGTCCAGGACATGCTTAGTCCCCTCGATGCGCTCCAGGATCTTACCGATCTTGCTCTCCACCGCCACCTGCAACAGCAGGGGCGCATCGAACAACAGCTCCAGGCTTTCCCGGGTGGCCACATCCGTCGGATCGGCAATAGCCACAACCATCCCTTCGGCCTCCCGCCGAATCGGCAGAAAACGGCAGCGCGCCGCCATCCCGGCCGGGAATTCCGCCAGCAGTTCGGGATCGGCCACAAAACCCTCCAGGTCCAGGTAGTCCAGCCGGAACTGCCGGGCCAGGGCCTGGGCTAGGGCTTCGGCGCTAAAAAAACCCTCGGCGACACCGGTGGCGCCGAAACGCTCGTTGCGGGAAGCCATCCGTTCCAACACCAGTCGAACTTCCGTGGGCGTGATCGCCCCCATGCTGATCAGAATTTCACCAAGTTTTTTTCGTTCGAAATTCATCGGATTCTTTTTCCGGCAGACCTCAAGACACGACCGTTCCCATCTGGAAAATGGGAATATACATGGCAATAATGATCCCACCGATCAACAACCCCATGCTCAACATCATGATCGGTTCCACCAGGGTGGTAAGACGATCCAACAACCGTTCCACTTCGCCCTCATAGAATTCGGCCACATCGTTGAGCATATCCGCCAGGGCGCCGGTCGACTCACCGACGCCGATCATCCGCAACGCCAAACTGGGAAAAAATCCCGTCTGTTCCAACGACGAGGCGATGGGCATGCCTTCCTCAACCTTGCGGATGGCATCCCCCAGGCGTTTTTCCAGATAGCGGTTATTGAGGGTGCCGCGGGCCATCCGCATGGACTGAACCACGGTAATGCCGCTGGCCAGGGTGGTGGCGAAGGTCCGGCTGAAACCCGAGATGGCATAATCACTCAGCAACAAACCGAAAAAAGGGAGCTGCAATTTGACCCGGGCGAAACGCAGCATGCCCGCTTCGGTACGAACATACCAGCGCAACAGAAAAAACCCGGCGATAAACAGCGGAATCGCCAGGGGCAAAGCGGTGGTAAAGTACTCCACGGAAGCGATCAGCATCCGGGTGACCAGCGGCAACTGCACCTGAGCGTCCGCATAGATCTGGGTAAAGCGGGGCACCACAAACAGCATCAGAAACAGCAGCACCCCAATGACGAAAAAACTCAGCAGAACCGGATAGAAGGCCGCCCCCTTCACCTTGCTTTTTAGGGCTTCAACCCGTTTCTGATAAACGATGTAACGCCCCAGGGTAACCGGCAGGTCGCCGGTTTTTTCACCGGCCTTAAGGGACGCCACATACAGGGGCGGAAAGTAACGAGGGAATTTGCCGAAGGCTTCGGAAAGCATGGCGCCGCCCTTGACATCCTCCCGGATCTCGCGCAAAACATCCCGCAGCCGTCCGGATTCCAAACGCTCGATGATGGTATCGAGGACCTGTAAAATGGCCAATCCGGAACGAATCAGGACCAGCAGCTCCTGGTTGAAGGAGAGGAACCTGCGGCCACCGAACTGACTGCGTTTAGCTTCTGAGGCGTGCAGAATCTGAAAGGATTTTTTCCGGATATGAAACACATGAAAACCCTGCTCCTCAAGGCTTTCCCGCAACATATCCTTGTTAATCGCGTCGAATTCACGCTCAACCATGCGGCCGTCGGCCATTCCAATTTTACAGATAAAGCTCGCCATAGTTATAGAAAATACCACAGGCGCTGAAAATTAGAAAGTAAAAGCCAAGCGCCGAAACATTACAACATTCGGCAAATATTTGGGAAAAACAACCAAAGGGACAGAGGCGGGGAACAGAAAAACGAACAAGGGCGGCTCCGTTTAAGGAACCGCCCTTGTTGACTGGCGGGGCTGACGGGACTCGAACCCGCGACCTCCGGCGTGACAGGCCGGCGTTGTAACCGACTCTACTACAGCCCCTTGCAAG
>JARRKW010000150.1:0-4585 GCA_037387645.1 Desulfuromonadaceae bacterium | reverse complement strand
ATAGACAAGCTCATTTATGACAAAGATTTATAAGATGTTTGCTTGATGGACGCAAATGTATCAGACCGGGCAGGGGGAGTCAATTATTGCGCCGTGGGGAGAGAGGAGTGAAAGGCTCCGGACGGTATCCGGCGCCTAGTCCCGGAACCGGATGGAGTTTCGGTTTGGGAGCCGGGAATCGGTCAGTAATGCTTGGCGACGTAATCTAGGGCGTCGTTGGTATATTCGCTGGCCGGGTAGAACCGGAACAGGGCATTGAAGGCGTCGGCGGCCTTTTGCCGGTCTCCCAGCATCAGGTAGGCCCGACCGAGATAGTAGAAGGTTTCGTCCTGTTTGCTGAAATTGGGAAACCTCCTGAACACCGGCTCGAGGCGGCCGACGGCGGCTTTATATTTCTTGGTTCGCAGGTAGAAGTTGCCCACGGTCATTTCGTGTTCGGCCAGGCGGTCCTGACATAGAACGATTTTTTCCTGAACCTCATTGAGGGCGTAAAATTCGGGGAAGCGGTTCTGCAGGTCGACAAGGACCGAAAGGGCGTTGCGGGTGGTGGTCTGATCACGGTCCGCGCTCAGCATCTGATTGAAATAGCACTGGCCGAGTTGAAACATCACCGCGGCCGTGCGCGGATTGTCCCGATGGCGTTTGAGAAAGTCCTCGTAAGCGGTGGCGGCTTCAACGTAGCGTTCGGACAGAAAATAGGCCTCGGCGATTTTAACCTCGGACAGGGTGTTCAGTTCCGGGGAATAAAAGCTGTCCCGCGCCTTTTCCCAATAGGAGATGGCGTCGTCGTAGGATTCGTTTTCGAATGCGATTTCCCCCTGCTGAAAATAGTATTCCGCCGATTGCGGCGGAGATTTGGTGAATGCACAGGCGGTTGCCCCCAACAGCATGACAAGCGCCGCAAGCAGGTTTTTCATGAAATTCACATCCTTACTGAATGAAAAATACGAGGCTCATCGAAAGTAAGGGAAGAAGCCGTTTTTGTCAACGCCATTTGTTCGCCCTGGTCCGGTTAGGCGTTGAGATCGGTGGCCAGAGATCCCCGTAATTTCTTCAGGGCATTCTGCTCCAGTTGCCGGACCCGTTCGCGGCTGATGCCGTACTCCCCGGCCAGCTCCTGGAGGGTGCGGGGGGAATCGTTGAGAATGCGGTCCTGAATGATTTTCCGTTCGCGCTCGTTGAGGCATTCCAGGGCCAAATGAACCTGGCGGGCGCGCGTTTTTTGCTCTTCGCTCTCCAGCAGCAAAACTTCCTGATTGGCGGCGTCGTCAGCCAGGGTGTCCTGCAGGGTAAACCCCTCACCCTCGACCAGTTCGACATTCAGGGAAGAGTCGCGCGAAGCGATGCGTTGGGTCATCTCCTCGATTTCATCCTGGCGGACCTCGAGTTCCCGGGCCAGGGCGTCATGGTCTTCCTTGCCGGTCAGGCGCAGCAGCGCTTCCTGGCTTTGCTTGAGTTTGAAGAAGAGTTTTTTCTGGGCCTGAGTGGTGCCGATCTTGACCAGGGACCAGGTTTTGATGATATAGCTCTGAATGTAGGCGCGGATCCACCACACGGCGTAGGAAATGAGTCGGACGCCCCGGTCGGGATCGAATTTTTTGACCGCCATCATCAGTCCGATATTTCCTTCCTGGATCAGGTCCAGTAATTTCATGCGATAATGGCGATATTCCTGGGCGATTTTCACTACAAAGCGGAGGTTGGAGCAGATCAGGCGATGGGCCGCCTGCAGGTCGCCTTCCTGGCGATAGCGAATGGCCAGGTCGTGCTCCTCCTCGCGATTGAGCAGGGGAAAGTTTTTGATCCTGACCATATAGTGATCAAGACCGTCGAGAACAAGTGGTACATTGCAAGCGCTCATCCCATTCTCCTTATGATAATTTGAACGGCAGGCTGTTAGCACTCCCTGCGGGTGAGTGCTAAATATATATCAAAATGTATGTTCCATTGCAAGGGCCATGATCAGAAAGCGCCGGGTTATCTTCTGTTGCCGGGATTGTCGCGACGGTTGACAGTTGGCCCCGGGCGGTCAATAATGCCGAATCAGACAAATAATGATGTCGGCCAGGGATGTTGTGATTACCCTGCAAGTCGGGTGGGGGCGTATTATGCAGTTGGTCTATATCGGGATCTGTGGCGCCTGTGGTTGTCTGGCGCGGTATTTCGTTTCGGGCTGGGTTTACGCGCTGTTTGGTCGGGGGTTCCCCTACGGAACCCTTGTGGTCAATGTTCTGGGTTCCTTTCTGTTGGGGGTGGTCATGGAAGGGAGCTTGCGCAGTTCGCTCCTGTCTCCCGCCCTGCGCATGGGAATAACGGTCGGTTTTTTCGGCGGCTTCACCACCTTTTCAACCTTTTCTTTTGAAACCTGCCGATTGCTTGAGGAAGGCAGTCTGTTGCAGGCCGGGGCCAACATGCTGTTCAGCGTCCTGGTCTGTGTGCTGATGGCCTCCCTGGGGGTTTTTCTGGCGCGGCAGCTGTGATCGAGTTGTTGGGATGGTAGCGCCATCAAGATGAAGCGGAGTGGATTATGACCAAGCTGGTTGGTGAGCAGGTTTTGATGCGGGTTTTTATCGGTGAGAACGACCGCTGGGAACATAAGCCCCTGTTCGAGGCCCTGGTTGAGTTGTTCCGGCAAAAGGGGTTTGCCGGGGCGACCGTTCTCAAGGGGGCGATGGGATTCGGAGCTCACAGTGTTACCCATACCGATCGCCTGTTGCGACTGTCCTCGGATCTGCCGGTGGTGATCGAAGTCGTCGATAACCAGGCGAAAATAGATACTATTCTTCCGCTCCTTGATTCCATGATCAAGGGCGGTATGGTAACTCTGGAAAAAGTCCAGGTTATTCATTACCGCTGAATTATGCTGAAGCTTCTGAAGAAAATTCTGGGGGCGGACTCCGGAAAAACGGCCGAGGCAGACGGATTCCCCCGTGTTCAGATTGCGACCTGCGCCCTGTTGCTGGAAATGGCCCATGCCGATGAGGAATTTAACCCGGCCGAATCGGTTTTGGTCGAAACCCTGCTGCAAGATCGGTTTTCCCTTTCCGCCGAAATTACTGCCGAACTGATGCACCTTGCCCATGTTTCCCGGCAGGCCAGCCCGGATCTGTACCATTATGCCAGGGAAATCAATGCCCACTTCAGTCCGGCGGAAAAACTTGAACTGATCGAGGCCCTCTGGCGGATTGTCTATGCCGATGGCCGCCTCGATAAATACGAGGAATATCTCATGCGGCAGGTGACCCGGTTGTTGCGTCTGACCCATGGCCAGATGATCGAGGCCAAACTGAAGGTGTTGGCTGAAGCCGCTTCCGGTTCTTCCTCGTGACGGCCGCATGCTCCCTGATCCGCATGGTTGACCGGGCCCACGAGCTGCTCAGCGAAGTGCTTGCTCCGGGGGACGTTGCCGTCGATCTGACCGCCGGCAACGGAATCGATACCCTGTTTTTGGCCGAGCAGGTCGGGCCGACCGGCCGGGTGGTCGCCTTTGATATCCAGGAGCAGGCATTGCAGCACACCATGGCTTTACTGGAGGATGCCGCCCTGGTCTGTTCGCTGCTGGAACCGTCGCCGGAACCGGTGGCTCTGCCGGATTCCGGGGTAATCCTGATCCGGGATTCCCATTGCCAGCTGCAGCGTTATCTCCAGGGGCCGCTCCAGGCCATTATCGCCAACCTCGGCTATCTGCCCGGCGGCAATGAGCATCTCGTTACCCGAGCTGAAACGACTCTGGCCGCACTTCGCCAGGGGTTGGAGCTTCTCAAGCAGGGAGGACGCCTGGTTGTGGTGGTCTATGTCGGTCATGCCGGCGCGGACAGGGAATGTTGCCAGGTCGAGACCCTGATGCAGAGTTTGTCCCCGCGGCAATGGCAGGTGCTGCGGATACAGGTCGTCAACCGTGAGCTGGCGCCGTACCTGCTGGTGGCGGAAAGACGGTAAAAGGATATGGGCAGGAGAAAGGCGCCGCCCTGCGGCCCGTCGCGGTCCAGGATTTATTTGTTCTTGGGTTCCATCGAAAGTAAAAAAATCTGTTGACAGTTCCAGTTCAACTTTGCTATAAGATGGCTCCGTTGTACGGGGCTGTAGCTCAGTTGGGAGAGCGCTTGAATGGCATTCAAGAGGTCCGCGGTTCGATCCCGCGTAGCTCCACCAAAAAAATCAGGGGGTTAGGCATTTGCCTAACCCCTTTTGTTTTGCCAAAAATATCTATAAAATATCTATGGTTTTTACAGAAGATCCGCTAGGCAGGATTCCTGCTTGTCCTGTCGTGTCGCGGCATGCGTCGCCGGTGCTTCCTCCTCCATGGAATTTCTATCGTCCGAACAAAAAAATACCCCACAGCAGGAGGTTACCATGGGGTCAAGGTTAGGAGGTTGTGCGTGAAGAAATCTTTCGTTCGTCCCGGGCGTCTGTTGCAAAAACCTTTGTATGATTATTAGACTAACCCTTTTGGCCAAGAAAATACATGTGTAAGCGCGTATTTTCTTGCAGCCGATTGCGCAAATGGCCGCTGAGCAAAAGCACAGTCGGAACGGAATCGGTCCCCGTCGACGCCAGGCGGCGCTGGCCGTTTTGATCTCAGTGC
>JARRKW010000149.1:0-4614 GCA_037387645.1 Desulfuromonadaceae bacterium | reverse complement strand
CCTGCCGTCTTCCCCCCTCCCCTGCACCGCAGCCGGAACCCGCAGGGCCAGGCCCGGGGCGCCCTTTGTCTGCTTACGCTGTTTGGGCGAACAAATAGAGTAAGGCGGCGCCCGGGGGCGCAACCCCGGATTCCGCAAAGACGTATTGCAAAAGAGCCACCTGTCCCCATAAGGACCAGGTGGCTCAAAATTGGCTATGGCAAACCGGCAGGGATCGCCTAATTGTTCGCCATGGAGGAAATAAAGGTATCCGCCTCGCGGATGGACGATTCCATCTCTTTGATCAGGGCATTGATATCGGTTTCCACCGAAGAAAGTTCCTGCCGCAACGAAGCGATCGCCTGGGCATTCAGGTTATGCTTCAGGAAAAGCACCTGATCGTGGAAGGCCGTCAGTACCGGCTCGATCTTACTTTCGGCCTTGCGCATGGCCTTGATCATCTGCTGATACTTCTTGCGGGTCTGCTCCAGCTGTTGGCTACTGGAACGCCGCATACCGGCATTGCTGTACTGCTCCAGCTCCTCTTCCCATTCGTCAAACAGCGCCTCGGCCACATCCTCTACGGCGTCAATGCGGGCGCTGACCTGCTCGGCTTTGGATTTGCTGTTTTCATATTCGTCATTGAGCAGCTCATATTTTTCTTCCAACTCACCGCCCTTGAAACCGGTCACCGCTGAAAACTGTTCCAGGGCCGATTTGAACTGATCCTTGGCCTCGGTCTGCGCATCGCGGGCATCCTCAACCCGGCTGACCAGGATATCCCGTTTGTGATAACCGAATTTTTCCATGGTACTGAAATAGGCCGTCTGACAGCCCGTCACGACCAGGACGCCCGCCAGCAGCAACCAGAAACGCGGTATATTGCGAGAAACGTTCTTCATAACCCATCCTTTCGAACAATTCCGGCCTGAATCCACCGAGAGATCACAATGCCACCGGCAGCCCCGCCTCCTTCCAATCGGCGAAAATAGCCTGGGCGATATTCTTGTAACCCAGCTTTAGCAGTTTGCAATAGGCGCTGTAACTGCGCCCTCCCGAGTTGCAATAGACCACGATTTTCTTGTCTTTGTCGAGAATTTCCGAGCTTGCGGCAAAACTGTTCAGGGGACAGTTGATGGCGCCGGGGATGTGTCCGGCCGCAAACTCCTCGGCATCCCGCACGTCGACAATCTGCAAACCTGCGGGCTGCGTCTCGGCAAGCTCCTGCAAGTCCACGGGACTGATCAGGGTGGTTTCGATACGCTTTTCGTAATCCTCGCCCTTATAGAAGGTGTAGCCGACCTCTTCCCACACCGGCATCCCCTCGGCAAAAACCCGCACGTTGGTATAACCCAGTTCCCGGGCCGCTTCGGCGGATTTTTTGCTCTTGCCACACTTGACCCCGTTGCAGTAGAAAATCAGCATTGTGGCCGAATCCGCGGGGAGCAGCCCGATCAATTCGTCAAAAGCCTTCTGCGGGATACTGATGGCGCCGGGGATATGGGCCTCGCGGTACTCCTCGGGGTTGCGGGAGTCCACCAGCAGAAAGGGATGCAGATCGGCATCCAGCAGCTGTTTCAATTCCGCATGTTGAATGATCCCGTAATTTTCCGCCGGGGAAAAGGAGGGAAACAGCGCCAGCAACGCAACCGGCAGCAACATCAGAAGCAAATTCTTGCGCATGGCATTCTTCTCCAAAAAAACAATTAAAAGCGCCCTTTAGGTTCAACCGACGGGACAGCTCCCATTATGCCTTGATTTGAAATTCCTTCAAACCCTTCAATTCCTTTAACGCGACAGTTTCTTCCACCGACTCAATCAGCTCATCGCCAAAGGCGCAACTCCAGCGAAAATAGTAACACCGGTCCGGCAGGACCTTGAATTTGTAAACGCTTCTGGCTTTACCCCGGGCTTTGCCAAGAGCGGCCGCAAACGACCCTCCCGGCATTCTGATCTCGGAGGTAATGGAAAATTCACCATCACCGGGAACCATCCGTTGCATAGAAAAACCTCCGTTGCCGATTACGGAAACAAATTCTCTATTTGAAAAAAGATAATAAAAACAGCTACTACTGGAGCTTTTTTCAAGCCGGTAATGATAGATGTTGGCCATGCCGGCCTCGGGCTCAGCGAATTTGAAAACCAATCCCGTTCCCCTGGGAGCCAAGCCGCAACCACCGACAAAAAATAACGATAACCCGTTGAGCCAGTCAAATATTCTTTTCATTCATCGATCATTTTCTCGGGAGGAGCGGGGGATGATTATACACGGACATATCCTGCTCGCAAACGGATAACCGCCCGACCACAGCCGATGGCACTGCAATACCCTGCGTTGGTCAAGTCCTGCCACAGCTGCTATTTTTCCGCCGGGCCCGTTTCGTCGTTATGGCATTTGAGGCACCCCTTAAACCCGGGATGCGGCGTGGGTGGTCCTGCGGCATGGTCGGGATGATGACATTCCAGACACTGACTGTCTTCGCTCAAGGCCGCGTCATGCGCCTCCGGGTGCAACCGGATGGAGTTGCCGTGCAACCCCAGATAGGCGCGATAACCGCTACAACCGAAAACGGCTAACAGCAGAAGGGATAAAAGAATCTTTCCAAGGATCTTGTTCATTGCCTTAGCACCTTTCCTTTCCGTACGGCCTTTTTCTTTAATCGGCTGATGCATATCCGCCCTGTAGAAATCGTACTGGCGCCGGCATCCTGATGCTGCGACACGGCAAAAACCCATCGCCTGTTCCGGAGGGGATGTTCCCTACAGGATAGATTTAAATTAGCCGGTTAGCCATTCAAGACATATATTTTTTTGAGTACCTAAAACTAATTTCCCGGGCAAGTCCGTCTAAGTCCGGGAAAACAGTGGCGTGTGTTACCCCTGCTACATAAAGTTCTTTCAGAATTGATCGTTTTTGGCTCCCATCAATAATTATCTTTTCAAGCCCAATTTGCTTTATCGCTTCAATGCCGCTCTGTTCGTGACCGTGAAGTGTAAACATTCCACGCTGAGCTACAATCCTGCTGGTACCATGGCATGGCCGAATCGCTACCGGCCACTGCGCCTCTACTACCCGGTGTATCTGCTGTGGAGAATCCTTAAGTACATATGTCTGCAGTTCAGATAAATCTATTGTTGGAACGGACCTGAAATTTAAAGTAAAAATATTAAGTGACCATGGATCAAGTATCCATACAGCTGCATCGTTTGTGTTTTCCATTTCTTTTACTGCAAAATACAAAGCCACCATGTAACTTTCGGTCCAATCGAGCAACCTTGTTGGCATTCCATGATGCTGCATAACAAAAAGAAGTTCCAAATCATGCGATGGAAGTGAACTTAAATATGCCGTAGATCTAAGCCTAAAATCTCTAACAAGTTCTCTTTCATAATCAGGTTTTGTATGCCCGCGATAAATACCGGGTATAATACTCCAAGTCTCATCTGACTGACCACGAAACCAAGAATGGGTAGTTCCTCTCTGCAAATGCGGCCATTTTTTACATATTTCAGTAACGGTTTTTATATATTCAGGAAGCGTTTTTACTTTTAACATACATTTATTTCCTCTCCAGCGATAATCTTAAAGAACCGGCAACGAACAACAGAAAATTAGAAACATCTTCTCTATCCGCAAATGCAAAAAACCACCCAACCTTTTAACAGGTCGAATGGTTCGTTGATGTTGACAACAAAGGGTCATTGTCGACTGTCCCTCGCAAAAAAATCGGCAAAATAAAATGAATACCGATAAATAAACCCAAATCAAGGGGAGAGTCAAACCTTATTAAGGTCGTTTTTCAGGCCCGTTCCGCCGCCGCCGCCCGCAACAGCTCCAACACCTTCCCCGTCTTCAACTTACCCAGCCGCCGGCATTTTGTCCCCAGAGCCTGGGCCAGGCGCTCCATATCCCCGTTCGGAGTCGCCGGATCCCGACTGTCGATGACCAGGGCGGGGATATGTTCCCGGCGCATACCGGCCGCCAACTCCAGCAGTTCGTCCATGACCTTACGCCCCGATTGCAGGGGCACGTTGGCCTCGCCGTCGGAAATAACCACCAGCAACGGCCGCAGCGCGGCATCCCTGGCCCGCTCCCGCCGCACCAGGCGCCACCCCTGCCAGAGACCGTCGGCAAAGGGTGTCGCCCCGCCAACGGGCAGTTTTTTCAACCGCTCCCGGGCCAGTTCAATACTGCGGGTGGGCATCAGCAGAACCTCGGCCTTATCGCCGCGAAAGGCTACCAGAGCCACCCGGCAACGGTCGACGTAGGCGGTCTTCAGCAGGGCCAGCACCGCGCCCTTGGCCGCCGCCATGCGCACCCGGCTCCCCTCCCCCATGGACTCCGAGGCGTCGACCACAAAGACGATGAGCTGATGGCGGGGCAAGCGCCGCGCCTGCTGCAACAGATCCTCCGGAGTCAGCCCCTGTCTCAGGGATCCCCGTCGGGCGGCCCGCAGCAGACTCGGCACCAGGGCCACATCCCGCGCCGAACGGCCCGAAGAGAAAGGGAACGCGCCAACCACGCGCCCGGTACCGGTACGGTCTTGACTGTTCGGGCGGGGCAGGCGCTGGCGACAGAGCAGATTCACCACCCGCAGTTCGATGTATTCATCGGCCTCTACGTAGGTTTCAGGA
>JARRKW010000148.1:0-4616 GCA_037387645.1 Desulfuromonadaceae bacterium | reverse complement strand
TCAGAATGGAGTCCTCGAAGTTGTACCCTTCCCAGGGCATGAAGGCGACCAGCACGTTCTGTCCCAGGGCCAGCTCGCCCCATTGGGTCGAGGGTCCGTCGGCAATGATCTCACCACGCTTGACCTTGTCGCCGACCTTGACGATCGGTTTCTGGTTGAGGCAGGTATTCTGATTGGAACGGGCGAACTTGGTCAGGGTGTAGATATCCACCCCGGTGCCGGTCTCATCGACCTCGTCATCGGCGATCTTGACGACAATGCGGGCCGCATCGACACTTTCCACCACACCATTATGCCGGGCCACCACGGCGGCGCCGGAGTCATGGGCGACGATCCGCTCCATGCCGGTACCGACCAGCGGAGCATCGGCCCGCAGCAGGGGCACGGCCTGCCGCTGCATGTTGGAACCCATCAGCGCACGGTTGGCGTCGTCATTCTCCAGAAAGGGAATCAGGGCGGCAGCAACGGAAACCAGCTGTTTGGGGGAGACGTCCATGAGCTCGATGTCTTCCCGGTTCATCAGCAGGAACTCGCCGTTTTTCCGGGCATTGACCAGTTCGTTGACAAAGGTGCCGTCGGCATTCAGGGGCGCATTGGCCTGAGCAATGGCATGGCCCTCTTCCTGCAGCGCAGAAAAATAGTCGATTTCCTTGGTCACCTTGCCATCCTTGACCAAACGATACGGGGTTTCCACGAAACCGTGCTCGTTGATGCGGGCGTAGGTCGACAGGGAGGCGATCAGACCGATGTTCGGTCCTTCCGGGGTCTCGATGGGACAAACCCGGCCGTAGTGGGTCGGATGCACGTCGCGCACCTCGAAACCGGCCCGTTCCCGGGTCAAACCGCCCGGTCCCAGGGCCGACAGCCGCCGCTTGTGGGTGATTTCCGACAGGGGATTGGTCTGATCCATGAACTGGGACAGCTGGGAGGAACCGAAGAATTCCTTCACCACGGCGGAAACCGGCTTGGAATTGATCAGATCGTGGGGCATGAGGCTGTCCACTTCCTGCAGACTCATGCGCTCCTTGATGGCGCGCTCCATGCGGACCAGGCCCACCCGATACTGGTTTTCCAGCAGTTCGCCCACGGCGCGGACGCGCCGATTGCCGAGATGGTCGATGTCGTCGATATTGCCCTTGCCATCCCGCAGTCCGATGAGATAACGCACCACCTCGAGGATATCCTCGTTGGTCAGGGTAGTGTGATCCAGGGGCGTCTCCAGGCCCAGCTTGTAATTCAGCTTGAGCCGACCGACGGCGGAAAGATCGTAGCGCTCGGCATTGAAGAACAGACTCTCGAACAGGGCCTTGGCGCTGCGGATGGTAGGTGGGTCACCAGGGCGGAGGCGACGATAGATTTCAATCATGGCCTCATCGGAGGTGGTGATTTTGTCCTGCAGCAGGGTCTCACGCAGGTACGGCCCGACATAGAGGTGGTCGATGAACAGGACCTTGAATTCGTTAATGCCACGATTCCGGAGTTCCTCCAACCGTTCGGCGGTAATCTCCTCGTTGCATTCGATAACCACTTCACCGGTAGAGGTGTCGACAATGTCAGTGGAGGTGATCTTGCCGATCACATCCTCCAGGGTGATGTCAATGTACTCTATGGCCTTGTCGGCGATTTTCCGCACGCTGGCCCTGGTGAACTTGCGATTGGCCTTGACGATGACCTCTCCGTCCGGAGCAACCACGTCGAAACTGGCCCGCTGACCCAACAACAGGGAAACATCCACCCGTTTTTTATAACTATCCCCGTCGATAATGATATTTTCGACGTTGTAGTAGAAATTGAGCAGCTCCTCGGTACTCATGCCGAGGGCTTTGAGCAGAACCGTCGCCGGCAGTTTACGACGTCGGTCGATGCGTACATAGAGGATATCTTTATGATCAAAGTCGAAGTCGAGCCAGGATCCGCGATAGGGGATCACTCGGGCGCTGTAGAGAATCTTGCCGCTGGAGTGGGTTTTCCCCTTGTCGTGATCGAAAAACACCCCGGGTGAGCGATGCAACTGGCTGACAATAACCCGTTCTGTCCCATTGATGATAAAGGTGCCGTTTTCGGTCATGAGCGGAATTTCACCGAAGTAAACTTCCTGCTCTTTAATGTCCCGAATCGATTGAGCACCGGATTCCTTGTCCACATCCCAGGAGACCAGACGCACCCGCACCTTGACGGGAGACGCAAAGGTCATCCCCCGCTGATGACATTCGTCCACGTCATACTTGGGAATGCCCAGGGTATAGGAGACGTATTCCAGGGAGCAGGTCTCGCTGAAATCGCGGATCGGGAATACGGAGCGGAATACGGCTTCCAAGCCGATATTCTGACGAGCCGAAGGCGGCAGCTCCGCTTGAAGAAAACGCTTATAGGAATTTTTTTGAATATCGATGAGGTTGGGGATATCGATAATCCGCTGGATTTCAGCGAAATGTTTCCTCAGAAGCTGGTTATTCGCGATCGAATAAGCCATGGTTTCTCCTTTAGGTAACGAAAGTAGAATAGCCAAGGCCGCGCACGGCGACCTTGGCTAAAGGCGAAGCTGTCAAACCGTCGCTTACTTAAGCTCCACGGTGGCGCCGGATTCTTCGAGCTGCTTTTTAAGTTCTTCAGCTTCAGCCTTGGATACCCCTTCTTTGATCGCCTTGGGAGCGCCATCGACGAGGTCCTTGGCTTCCTTGAGGCCGAGGCCGGTAGCTGCGCGAACAACTTTGATAACGTTGATTTTCTTTTCGCCGGCGGAAGCCAGGATGACATCGAACTCATCCTTCTCTTCAGCGGCAGCGGCTTCAGCGCCAGCGCCAACGGGACCGGCTGCCACAGCAACCGGAGCGGCAGCGGAAACGCCAAACTTCTCTTCCAGTTCCTTAACCAGCTCAGCCAGTTCCAGAACGGTCATTTTTTCGATAAATTCTACAACCTGCTCTTTAGTAACATCAGCCATGATCTTATATCCTCCGAAGTGTTATTGGACGAAAATTTTTAGGCAGCCTTCTGGTCCTGAATGGCGGCAAGAACCTGCACCAGTGAACGCGGGATAGCCGCAAGCACACCGACGAAATTGGACGCCGGAGCGTTCAGTGAACCCAGAACCTTGGCCAGCAGAACCTCGCGACTGGGCAACTCGGACAGCGCCTTGATATCGTCGACGGAAAGCAGTTTTCCGTCGAGAGCGCCAGCCTTCAGTTCAAATTTGGGGTTGGCCTTGGCGAAATCCGTGAGTACCTTGGCCGGCGCAACCGGTTCGTCCATAACAATGGCGATGGCCGTAGGTCCGGCAAGATGGTCATTAAGACATTCGGCACTGGTGCCCTTGGCGGCAAGTTTCAGCAGGGTGTTTTTAACAACCAGGTAATCGACCGAAACCCCGCGCAGCTGACCACGCAGATTATTGACCATGTCCACATTCAGACCACGGTAATCCGCCAGAAAGGCCGCCTTTGCCGAAGCGAGTTTTTCCGCGAGTTCGCTAACGACTTTTTCTTTACTCGTTCTATTCAACGTCTCTCCTCCTTTCTTTTTGATCTAGGAACCCTGTTAGATCCCGAGCCCCTGTCAGAGGTGCCGGTGAGAGACGGACAGTTCCGTCGCTCCGTATTTCAGCCTCGGCAGGCGAGCATTCATTAAACCCCGGCCGGGGGTACCTGCTGTCTTTGACCAGGAGCGTTGCAAACAACTCAATGGTTGCGGCTCGCAATGGCCTTGCGAGCCGCAAAAAGGCCATGGATGCAGCCCTTTATTTGATCAGCGCCTGAATCCCCGGCACATCAACGATGACACCCGGTCCCATGGTGCTGGAAATGCAAATTTTCTTGAGATAAGAGCCCTTGGCGGTGGAAGGCTTGGCCTTGAGCAGGGCATCGACCAGAGAAAGAATATTCTCCTGCAGCTTGCCGGGCTCGAAGGAAACCTTGCCCACCGGCGCATGAACAATACCGGCTTTTTCCACCCGGTATTCGATCTTACCCGACTTGGCTTCGTTGACGGCCCGGCCGATATCAAAGGTAACGGTGCCGACTTTCGGGTTGGGCATGAGTCCGCGGGGACCGAGCAGACGCCCGATCTTACCCACCGTGCCCATCATATCCGGGGTGGCGATGGCGGTATCGAAATCGAACCAGCCTTCCTGAATCTTGGCGACCAGATCATCCGCACCCACGAAATCGGCGCCGGCATTGGACGCCTCCATGGCTTTTTCGCCCTTGGCGAAGACCAGTACACGGACGGTTTTGCCCAGCCCGTTGGGCAACACCACGGCACCACGGACCATCTGGTCGGCCTTACGGGGATCGACGCCGAGACGCACCGACACGTCCACAGTTTCATCGAACTTGGCGTAGGCGCTGTCTTTGACCAGCGCGATCGCTTCCTCAATGGGATAAGTAACCCTCCGATCCACCTTGGCCTTGGCCGCACTATGCTGTTTTCCTGTACGCATGTTCTTATACTCCAAACTCTACCGAATGTTAGACGACTTCAAGCCCCATGCTGCGTGCGGTACCTTCGATGGTTTTCACTGCCGCTTCCACATCAAAAGCATTCAGATCGGGCATCTTCAGCTTGGCGATTTCCATCACCTGATCTCGGGTCACCTTGCCGACCTTGGTCTTATTGGG
>JARRKW010000147.1:0-6283 GCA_037387645.1 Desulfuromonadaceae bacterium | reverse complement strand
TGGATAAAAGTCGCCTTTACGTCACGGTTTTTACTGACGATGATGAAGCGGCCGACATCTGGCATGAACAGGAAGGGGTGCCGCGCGAGCGTATCTTCCGTTTCGGTGAGAAAGACAATTTCTGGTCCATGGGCGATACCGGTCCCTGCGGGCCCTGCTCAGAAATTTTCTGGGATAACGGCCCCGAAGTTGGTTGCGGCCAACCCGACTGTGCCGTTGGTTGCGACTGTGACCGCTACATGGAAATCTGGAACAACGTTTTCATGCAGTTCGATCGCAGCGCCGACGGGACCCTGACTCCGCTGCCGAAACCGGCGGTCGATACCGGCATGGGGCTGGAGCGCATCTGCACCGTCATGCAGGGGGTTAAATCCAATTACGATACCGATCTGCTGCGCGGCATCATCGGTTATGTCGAGCAACTGGCGGGAAAACGTTATGGAGATAATGCCGAACAGGATGTTTCCATGCGGGTCATTGCCGACCACAGCCGGGCCACCGCTTTTCTTATTGCCGATGGGGTTCTGCCGTCCAACGAAGGGCGGGGTTATGTGCTGCGGCGCATCATGCGGCGGGCCATGCGTCATGCCAAGATGCTCGGGTTCGAGGATCCGATGTTGTATCAGACCGCCGGCTTTGTCCTCGAATCCATGGCCGAGGCCTATCCGGAAGAGGCCAAGCGCAAGGATTTCGTCGCCAAGGTGGTGAAAAACGAAGAGGAGCGTTTCATCCAGACCCTCGGTAACGGTCTGCGCATCCTTTCCGAAGAAGTGGCCAAGTTGAAAATCCGGCAGCAGACGATGATTCCCGGGGAGGTGGTGTTCCGGCTCTACGATACCTTCGGTTTTCCGATCGATCTGACCGCCGATATTGTCGAGAAGGACGGTTATACCCTCGATGAGGCCGGTTTCGAGGCCTGCATGGAGGAGCAACGGAAGAAAGCCCGGGAAAACTGGAAGGGCTCCGGCGAAGAGGCGGTAGCGGTCATTTATCGCAAGTTGCTGGAAGAGGGGCTGCAATGTGAATTCAGTGGTTATCAGACCACTTCGGGGCATGCCACGATCAGAGCTATTCTCAAAGAGGGGCAGCGAGTAGGCCAGGTGGCAAGTGGGGAGCAGGTTGAGATCGTCACCAGCCAGACCCCCTTCTACGGGGAGTCGGGTGGCCAGGTCGGCGATCGGGGTTGTTTGACCGGCGCAGAAGCGGAAGCTGAAGTGATCGATACCCGTAAGCCCCTGCCGGAATTGCCGGTGCATCTGGTCAAGGTCGGCAAGGGCAGTCTGCGGGTGGGCGACACCGTGACCCTGCAGGTGGATGAGGCCGCCCGGCAGGCCACGGCTCTGAATCACACGGCCACCCATATCCTGCAGGCGGTGCTGGTTGAGGTGTTGGGTGACCACATCAAGCAGGCCGGTTCCCTGGTAACGCCTGAGCGGCTGCGCTTCGACTTTACCCATTTTTCCGCCATGAGCGCCGAGGAAATTACCCGGGTCGAGGTTGAGGTGAATCGGCGTATTCGGCAGAACCAGGCCGTGGAAACCACCGAAATGGAGAATGAGGAGGCTATAGCCGCTGGCGCAACCGCCCTGTTCGGGGAAAAATACGGTGACCGGGTGCGGGTCGTGCGGGTGGGGGACTTCAGCATGGAGCTGTGCGGCGGCACCCATACCGGCGCTGCCGGCGATATCGGTCTGTTCAAGATTGTGCAGGAAGCCGGTATCGCCGCCGGGGTGCGCCGGATCGAGGCGGTCACCGGGGCGCGAGCCCTGGCCCTGGTCCACAACGAAGAGCAGTCCATGAGCCAGATGGCGGCCCTGCTCAAGAGCGATCGTTCCCAGTTGGCGCAACGTTTGCAAAGGCTGCTGGAACGCCAGAAGGAGCTGGAGCAGGAAGTGGAAAGGCTGCAGAGCCGGCTGCAGGCCGGCCAGGCCGGTGCGTTGCTCGATCGGGTTCAGGACGTGGATGGGGTCAAGCTGTTGACGGCGGAAATTCCCGGCAGCGATCCCAAGGGGTTGCGGGAGATGGCCGACCAGTTGCGTGACCGCCTGCAATCGGGGGTCCTGGTGCTGGGCTGTAAACTTGAGGATAAGGCCTGTTTGCTGGTTGCCGTGACCAAGGATCTGAATGATCGCCTGCATGCCGGACATCTGATTCGCAGTCTGGCCGAGCAGGTCGGCGGCAAGGGCGGTGGGCGGCCGGAACTGGCTCAGGCCGGAGGCAGTCAACCGGAACAGCTGGCGGCGGCTTTGGCCGGGGCCCGGGAGCTGGTCAGTGCGGCCTTGCGCGACGGTTAGCCTGTAATTCTGTAATTTTTTGTGCTTTAACCACAGGGAGTCTGGTTTTTCCCGTCCATGGTGGGCAGTTTGTTCGTTGCCGTCTTGCAACAGCATTAGAGACGAGGTCTGCATTGGAAATCCGCATGGAACCTGAACCTCAACAGAAGCAAAGCAAAGACAAGCGCAAGATTCTCATTGTCGATGACGAGCCGGTTATCCGGGATCTCTGTGCCCGGGCGCTCAAGGGCTATCAGATCCTGCAGGCCGTCGATGGTGAACAGGCCCTCAACATTCTCGACCACGAAACGGCCGATGTGGTTCTGGCCGACGTCATGATGCCGCGGGTCAACGGCCTGGAGCTGCTCAAGACCATCAAGGACAAGACCCCGAACCAGGTGGTGGTCATCATGACCGGCTATGCCGACAAGGACGTCATCCTGCGGGCGCTGAAAGCGGACGCCGATGACTTCATCACCAAGCCCATCAATCTGCTGCAACTCAAAACCACCATCGACAAGGTACTGGAAAAAAAGGCCCTGAAGGAAGAGCTGCTGCACCTGAAACGGCTGGACAAACTCAAGTCGGAATTCCTCGGTCTGGTCTCGCACAAACTGAAAACCCCCATTACCGCCATTTCCCTGTTTATCCAGAATCTTTCCCGGGGCTTCGGCGATCCCGGCGATCCAAGCTTCCAGCAGACCCTGGCCCTGATCCTCGATGAATCCAAGTACCTCAGTTATCTGATCAAGGACCTGCTTTACTACAGCGAAGTCATCCTGCGGGACGGGCCGCCGGATCTGTCCAACTGCAATCTCCGCGATATCGTGCAGAGTGTGGCGGGGGATCTGCAGTACTCGGCCATCAACAAAGGGGTGAATCTGACGGTTTCTCTCGACCAGAATTTTCCGGAAATGCGCATGGACCGCAAGTGGATCAACTTCGCCTTGCGTTCCCTCATTGAAAACGCCATCAAGTTTACCCCCAAGGACGGGGATATCCAGCTGATCGGCGAGGTCACCGACGAATCAGTGCGGCTGATCATCAGGGACAGCGGTCCGGGGATCCCGGAAGAAGAGTTGCCGAAGGTGTTTGAGAAATTTTATCAGGTTGATCCCGATCGCACCGGACAGGTGCGTGGTTTTGGCCTGGGGCTTTTCTATGCCCGGCAATTCGTACAGAATCACGGTGGTCGTCTGTTGCTGGAAAGTACCCTCAATCAGGGGACGGTGGCCATCATCGAGCTGCCCATTCACTGACCGGACGACACAGGACCGCTGAGGATATGCCGTTTCCCTGGCAGTTGATCAGGGAGGCGGCATTTTTCTTTTTTATGTTCCCGGCCCTGTGATATATTGATAACGTTTTTCTTTTTTCAAGACTGTCGCTTCGGGCGGCGGGAGGCTGACTATGTTTCGTGGGACAACCATTGTCTGTGTAAGGAAAAATGACGAGGTGGCTCTGGCCGGGGACGGCCAGGTTACCCTGGGCAATACAGTCATGAAAAGCGGGGCCTGTAAATTGCGCCGCATGTATGACGAGGAGATTCTGGCCGGATTTGCCGGCAGTACCGCCGATGCCTTTACCCTGTTCGAGAAGTTTGACGCCAAGCTGCAGGAATTTCGCGGCAATCTGCGCCGGGCGGCGGTGGCTCTGGCCAAGGACTGGCGCACCGATCGTATTCTCCGCCGGTTGGAGGCCCTGCTGATCGTGGCCAACGCCGAGGTCACCCTGATCCTGTCCGGCGCCGGTGACGTTATCGAACCGGATGACGGGGTTGCCGCCATCGGTTCCGGCGGTCCCTTTGCTCTGGCTGCCGCCCGGGCTCTGTTGCAGCATTCACAGCTGCCGGCGCGGGATATTGCCGAGCAGGCCATGCAGATCGCCGCCGGTATCTGCATCTATACCAACGACCATATTCTCGTGGAGACCCTGCCGTGAACAACTTTACCCCACGGGAGATTGTATCTGAGCTCGACCGTTACATCGTCGGTCAGAAAGGGGCCAAGCGGGCCGTTGCCGTGGCTTTGCGCAATCGCTGGCGGCGCCAACAGGTGGCGACAAGCTGTCCCAGGCCCCCTTTGTCAAGGTCGAGGCCAGTAAATTCACCGAGGTCGGTTATGTCGGCCGCGACGTGGAGAGCATGGTGCGCGATCTGCTGGAGCTGGCCATCATCATGGTCAAACAGGAGGAAGCCAAGGCGGTTCGTATCAAGGCCGAGGATCTGGCCGAAGAGCGTCTGCTCGATCTGCTTTTGCCCGGGGAAAAACAGCTGGCGGAAACAAGCGAAGCCGGCAGCGGCAGCACCCGGGACAAGTTGCGCAAACTGTTGCGGCTGGGAGAACTCAACGAGCGTTATGTCGAGGTCGAGACCCAGGAAACCAAAATGCCCATGATGGAGGTCTTTACCCCGCAGGGCTCGGAGGAGATGGGGATCAACATCAAGGAAATGTTCGGCAATCTGTTTCCGAAAAAGCATAAACGCCGGCGCTTGAAGGTGGCCGAGGCCAGGGAAATCTTGATCAACGAAGAGGCCGAAAAACTGGTCGATATGGACAAAGTGCACATCCTGGCCAAAGAGCGCACCGAGCAAAGTGGCATCATCTTCATCGATGAGCTGGACAAAATCGCCAGTCGTGAAGGGGGGCACGGCCCGGAAGTGTCGCGCGAAGGGGTGCAGCGGGACATCCTGCCCATTATTGAGGGGAGCACGGTCAATACCAAGTATGGGCCGATCAAGACCGATCACATGCTGTTTATCGCCGCCGGCGCCTTTCATGTGGCCAAGCCCTCGGATCTGATTCCCGAGCTGCAGGGGCGTTTTCCCATCCGGGTGGAACTGGAAAGTCTCGGTGCCGAGGAGTTCGTGCGCATTCTCAGCGAACCGAAGAACGCCCTGACTTCCCAATATGCGGCTCTCATGCGGACCGAAGGGATCGAACTCAACTTTACGACGGACGGTATCAACGAAATTGCCCGGACCTCGGCTCTGGTCAATGAGCGGACCGAGGACATCGGTGCCCGCCGCCTGCATACCATTATGGAGAAATTGCTCGAAGATCTTTCCTTCGATGCGCCCGATCGCCATGACAAGGCCATTACCATCGATGGGGATTATGTCCGAGGGCGTCTGGCCGAAATCGTCAAGGACGAGGATCTGGCGCGCTATATCCTTTAAAGGCAGTGATTAGTGATTGGTTGTTGGTGATTGGTCAAAGCCACAGATCATCAGATACTTAAACCAGTCACAAATCACTAATAACCAATCACAGGTTTTAAATATGCAAGACCTGATCAATAAAGCCAATATTCTGATGGAGGCGTTGCCTTACCTGAAGCGCTTCGCCGGGACCACCATAGTCATCAAGTACGGCGGCCATGCCATGGCCGACGACCAGCTCAAGGAATCCTTCGCCCAGGACGTGGTGCTGCTCAAGTATATCGGGCTCAATCCCGTCATCGTCCATGGCGGCGGGCCGCAGATCAACGCCACCCTGAAAAAATACGGTATCGTTTCCGAGTTCGTGCGGGGGATGCGGGTCACCGATGCCGCTACCATGCAGGTGGTGGAAATGGTGCTGGTCGGGCAGGTCAACAAGGAGGTGGTCGGTCTGATCAACCGCCACGGCGGCAAAGCCGTCGGTCTTTCCGGCAAGGACGGCGAATTGCTGCTGGCCCGCAAACAGTTGCAACAGGTGCGGCGCGAAGATGGCCAGATCGAACAGGTCGATATCGGTCTGGTCGGTGATGTCAACCAGGTCAACCGGGAGCTGATCCAGACCCTGGAACAGGGCAAGTTCATTCCGGTGATCGCTCCGGTGGGCGTGGGTGTCGACGGGGAAAGCTACAACATCAATGCCGATGTGGTGGCTGGCCGGGTGGCGGCGGCCCTGGGGGCGGAAAAACTGATCCTGCTCACCGATGTGGAGGGGGTCAAGGACCCGCAGGGCAAGTTGCTTTCCAGTATTTCGGTGGCGCAGATGCAGCAGTTGATCAGTGAGGAAGCGATC
>JARRKW010000146.1:0-7144 GCA_037387645.1 Desulfuromonadaceae bacterium | reverse complement strand
AACGACCATGAAGTGCGGGTTCTCGGCTGCTTCATCGAAAAAGAAATGACCACGCCCGAGTATTATCCCCTTACCCTCAATGCCCTGATCACCGCCTGTAACCAGAAATCGAATCGTGACCCGGTGGTGGCTTTCGGCGAGACGACGGTCATTCGCGCCCTCGACCGATTGCGCCATTTCGGCCTGGCCATGCAGGCCGGCGGAGCGGCCCGGGTGCCCCGTTACCGGCATTCGCTGGAGGAAAAACTGCACCTCGAACCGGAGGAACTGGCCGTGCTTGCCGAGCTGATGTTGCGGGGGCCGCAAACCCTGGGTGAAATTCGTACCCGGGCCGCTCGCATGCATCCCCTGGAGAGTCTGGAAACGGTCGAGGCGGTTGTGACCGCCCTGGCCGAGCGGGAACCGCCGTTGGTCGCACAGCTCCCCCGCCTGCCCGGTCAGAAGGAGTGTCGCTATACCCAGTTGCTGTCCGGCCGACCCGATCCGGCCGCGGCACCGACGGCCGGGGTTGATACTGGGGCACAGGGTGATGTGCCGGCAGCCAGGATCGCCGCTCTCGAAGCCGAAGTGGCGGCCCTGCGGGTCGAGCTGGAGATGCTTAAATCGGCTTTGGCGGCGTTTCGGCAAGAATTTGAATAAATCCCCCGGTGGAAGGTGAAAATCCGTCTCGGGATTCGCGGCGGGGGAGGTTTGACCATGGATCGATATCACCAGTGAGCCGTTGGGTTACGGTTTCTGCCCCGGGTTTTCAGTCCATGGCGTGTCGGCGGGTTATTTGTAATGGATTTTCAAAACCCCCGGCAAGCCGGCGAGTTCTTCGCTGAGGGCACGCCCGATGCGTTCTTTGTGTCGAGTCAAAATAAATTGATATCGTACCGTTTGACCGGCCAGGTCTATGTCGGTCTCGATATTGGAAATCCGCAGCTGGCGTTCGAGAAAGATACGTTCCAGTTCGGGGTAGATATCGGGGCTGATGGTTGCGGTAATGCCGAGATGCAAAAACCGATCTTTTCTGAGGTGCGGATCCAGCTTTTTGAGAAAAAGGAGGGAGCTCAAAGCGACGGTAGTACCGATGAAACCGGCGGACAGCATGCCCATGCCGAAAGCCATGCCGATGCCGGCCACGACCCACAAACAGGCGGCAGTGGTCAGGCCGCGGATGGAAAAGCCTTCCTTGATGATGACGCCGGCGCCCAGAAAACCGATACCGGTAATGATCTGGGCGGCAACCCGCCCCGGATCGAGCCGTACCACGCCGTTGCCGGGGAGCTGTCCGTACTTGAGATAAATGCCTTCCGAGACGATCATCATCAGACAGGAACCGACGGCCACCAGCAAGTGGGTGCGCAACCCGGCCGGCCGACCATGTTTTTCCCGTTCCATGCCGATAATGGCTCCGGCCAGACCGGCCAACAGTATCTTGAGCAGAAATACCAGCTCGTAACTGTCGAACAGGGTCGGGTGAAAATACATAGGAACCTCCGTCGTCATTCGCCCGGCGGACAAGCCGACCGGTTGCTCACATCATAGATTATTATTGAATAATCGGAAAGAAAAAGGAAGACGGCACAAGCGGTGGTCGGATCAAATCGCCCTTTCCCGGCAGTTTTTTGACAGAACCATCCCCTTATGTGATCGAGAGTACCGATGTCCTCAGCGCTTCTTGACCACCCCCTGATTGCCCAACGCTATTTTTTCCCCCGCCAGGCATTATTGGCCGACCCCTTCTGGGTTGAGGTCGAGGGAGCCCGATTGGCCTGTTATTATCGGCGGGCCCACCCCGGGGCCAAAACCATTGTCCATTTTCATGGCAACGGCGAAGTCGTTGCCGATTATCTCGATGGTTTCGTACCCATCCTGGAACAATTCGGTTTCAATTGTTTTCTTGCGGAGTTCCGGGGGTATGGCGACTCAACGGGAACCCCGAAGCTGGGCCGATTGCTCGATGATGTGGTTCCCATCATCCGGTCCATCGGTCAACCCGAACAGGAGTTGGTGCTGTTCGGGCGTTCGGTCGGTTCGCTCTTTGCCCTCCAGGGCGCTGCTCTTTTCCCCAAGATCGCGGGATTGATTCTGGAAAGCGCCGTAGCCGACCCGTTGGAACGTCTCTTGCTTAGAGTTGCTCCAGAGGAACTGGGGGTTTCTCCGGGAGCGTTCGCTTCCGAGGTCGCCACGCGGTTGGATCACCGACGCAAAATGGCCGCCTACCGCGGACCAAGCCTGCTGCTGCACACCCGCAACGACGGCTTGATTGATGTCAGCCACGCCGAACGGTTGTACCGCTGGGCCCGGGGCAGGAAAATCCTGAAGCTTTTTTCCCATGGTAACCATAATGATATCATGGCGGTAAATGCCCGCGATTATTTTACGTCACTGCGGGAATTTCTGCTTTCACTCTGACGATTGAGGGGAGTTCAGATGAGAAACCGGCACATTGCACCCTGGGTTCTGTTTCTGTTCCTGCTGGCGACAGTGGTGGTGGAGGCCAAGATCTATCGGTACGTTGACGACAACAACAGGGCCAAGGTCAGGCTGTTGCTCGACACCGGCGCCTCGGCCACGGTTTTTCATCGTTCGTCCCTTGACCGACTGAATGTCGTCAGTGAAAAAACCGGTTATTCCCAGGTCGCCGGCGGCGGGCTTATTTCCACCGATCTGGTGAAGTTCCAGTATATCCAGGTGGGGCCCTTCAAGGTCAACAACGTTCGGGCCATGGTTATCGACCACAAGTATACGGAAGCCTCTTTCGACGGTCTGCTCGGTATGGATTTTCTGCGCAATCTCGACTATCGTATCGACTATGACCGCCAGGTGATTCGCTGGCAACCGGAACTGGGCAGCGAGTGAAGAATCGGTCCAACGACTAAACGGCTGAAGCCCGGTGAAGTTACCGGGCTTTGTTGTTTTTGCCGAAGGAACTTTGCATGACGGTTTCGAGGATCAGGCCGCAAGGAATCGCCAGCAGAATGGTCAACAGGGTACGAAAAAGGGAAAATCTCCAGCCGAGAAACTCGATTTCCAGGGGGATCATGGGAATTTTCACCGCATAAGCGGCCAAAACCGTGCCGATCACCGCCCAACGCGCCCCCTGCCTGCGAATCCCCATGAGCAGAGGAAAAATCAGATAGGCCGGACCGATCAGTACGGTGCCGCAGAGGGCCGCGACCAGCAGCGCCTTAAGGCCCGCTTCGTGGCCGAGCAGGCGGGCCACCTGCTCGCGGCTGATCCAGACCTGGGTCAGGCCGACCAGCCCCATCACCGCCAGGATCAGCAAGACGACGGAAAAGAGGGTCGAGATTCCGAAGGCCAGAGCCTGAGCGGCCCGTTGGGGTTGGGCCGTAAAGGCCCAGCCGTACAGCAGCAGGGTAGCCAGCAGCAGCCACTGGGCCCGCACATAGCTCCAGAAAACATGGCTTGGTCGCGCCGCCATGGTTTTCACAGCAGGCCTCCGAGCAACAGACCGGTCAGCAGCGCCGCGGCAAAGGCAATGACATTCCGGGCCAGGGCGAAACGTAGTCCGAAAACCTGAGCTTCGAAGGGAAGGGTGACGATTCCGACCGATATCCAGGAAACCACAAAAGCGGCGGCCGCCGCCGGCCAGGCGCCGGCGGCGAGCATCGATCCGGCCAGGGGAAAAGCGGCGACCGGCGGACCGATGGCCACCGCGCCGATCAGCCCGCCCATGAACAGGGCGCCCCAACTGGAGGCAGCGCCGAGCCAATGCTCGATCAGGGCGGCGGGAACGAAGACCTGAAACAGGCCGATCAAACCGAAAATGGCCGCCAACATCGGTGTCAGGCGCAGCAGGGATTTCCCGGCCACCTGCAGGCTCTGCCGGGTTTTCTCCGGGGAACGGCGAAACAGCCAGAGATAGAGCAGGGCAATCAGAGACAGATAGATGAAAGCGACATCGTGCAAGGGCAACTCACGGCAGGTTCAGGATGATGATCACAGCGTGTTTCCATAATATCCCCATTTTTTTGCCGGCAAAAGGCCTTTTCCTTTTCGCGGCACCGCCTCCGCCCCGTTTTGTGCCGGGACCCTTTTCATGCTGACCAACAGTTTTCGTTTTTTACCCGGAATCAGCGCCCTGGGCGAGCGGCAACTTTGGCAGGCGGGCGTCCACGGCTGGGATCAGCTGCAGCAGCCTGTTCCTTGCCTATCCGCTGGCCGGCTCAAAACGGCTCGCGAGCAGATGGCGCAGGCACGCTTGCGGTTGGCGGAGAGGGATCCGGTCTGGTTCAGCGAGCGGCTTCCCGCCAAGGAACACTGGCGACTTTTTCCCGAGTTTCGCGACCGCATCGCCTATCTCGACATTGAAACCACCGGCTTGGCCAGGCACGACCAGATCACCACCATCGCCCTTTACGATGGCCGACGAATTCGCACCTATGTGCAGGGGGACAATCTGGCCGCTTTCCAAACGGACATTCGGGAATACGACCTGCTGGTGACCTATAACGGCAAATGTTTCGATGTCCCCTTCATCGAGAAAACCTTCGCCATGCATCTGCCGCAGGCCCACATTGATTTGCGTTTTCTGTTGCGGGACCTGGGGTTTCGGGGCGGACTCAAGGGATGTGAGCGGCAACTCGGATTGGATCGCGGTCAGCTGCAGGATCTCGATGGGTTTTTCGCCGTCCGGCTCTGGCAGGATTATCAGCGCAGCGGGCGGCGCGCGTCACTGGAGACCCTGCTGGCCTATAACATCGAAGATGTGGTCAATCTGGAGACCCTGTTGGTGCTGGCCTATAACAAAAAGTTGCAGGGAACTCCCTTTGCCGACAGCCGTCGGCTGGTGCTGCCCAGGCGACCCGACATCCCCTTTGCCGCCGATGCCGCGACCATCCGGCGGTTGCATAGCCGATATTGACGGCTTCAACGTTCCCGTGAAAACAGGGGGCGATTTTGCGGCCGGGGTTTATCCCTCCTTTTGTTTGACAAAGTCGCAGGGCGGACGATACTTTAACAATAGCCCCCGGCAGGAGCGTTGTTCCATGAACCAACCCCCCAATCTGCAGCAAGCCATATTATCCGCCATGCAGACCGAAAAGGATGCCATGGATTTCTATCGGCTGGTGGCGGAGAAAATGTCCGATCCGCAGGCTGCCGAGCGATTTTCTCAGCTGGCCCGGGAAGAAAGACAGCACGCTCATACCTTTTTTCATGCCTATCGCGGAGGCGACATCCATTCCTTTGAAGAATTCCTCGCCACGCCCCCCCGGGTCGATAGCGAGTGGTGGAAAGCCTTGCGACAATTGGAGGCGCAGGGTTTCACGGAACGCTCCGCCTTACATCTGGCCATTGAACGCGAGCGCTCCCTGGAGAAGGAATTGCGCTATACGGCGGACACCATCAACCGTCCGGAAGTAAAAGCCATCTTTCTGGCCAATGCCAGTTCCACCCACAACCATTGCCGCAGTATTGCACTTGCCTATGCCGAAAAGTACAGTCAGGTTGCAACCTGCTGTGAGCGCTGATCGGCTTGACGGGTCCTAAAGGGAATTTTTCGTCTCCTTCAGACACCGCAGAATTTCCTCGTTCAATGCTTTAAAGTGCATGGGTTTGGACACGTAACCGTCAAACCCCTGATGGAGAAATTGTTCCCGATCCTCCTGTCGGGCATGGGCGGTCAAAGCGATAATGGGAATGTGGTTTCCCGTTTCCCTTTCCTGCTCCCGGATGGCTAGGGTTGCCTCGACGCCGTCCATACACGGCATCTGTACATCCATCAGAATCAGATCAAAACGCTGCTGTTGCCATTTGGCCAAGGCCTCTTCACCGTTGACGGCTGTTTCCATGGTATGGCCGGCTTTTTCCAGCAGGAGCAGGAGGAGTTTGCGGTTGATTTCATTGTCTTCGGCCAGCAGAATATGCAGGGGAGCGTCTTCCCAGGTAAACACCGGCGCGCTTCTTGGCTCCTGCCGTCGTTCGATCGGCAGGTCGTTGACCACAAAGGGGAGCACAACATGAAAGGTACTGCCGACCCCTTCGGTGCTCTCCAGGCTGATCTGGCCCCCCATGAGTTCCACCAGTCGCGTGCAGATGGTCAACCCGAGGCCGGTTCCACCGAATTTCCGGCTGGTGGAAGCATCGGCCTGGAGGAAGGGAGCGAAAATTTTCTCCTTGATCTCCGGTTTGATGCCGATCCCAGTATCGCTTACGCTGAAGCGCAGCAGGGCCAGATCCTGCTGTTGCTCTTCCAGCTCCACGCGCAGGGAGATCCCTCCTTGGGCCGTGAATTTAATGGCATTGCTGAGAAAGTTGAGCAGGATCTGTTTCAAGCGCAGGGGGTCGCCGGTAAATTGGTCCGGTACGGCGGGAGGAATGTCGGTGGTGACGGTGAGGCCTTTGGCGTGAATGTGGGTAATCTGGGTGCGGATAAGATCGCTGATGCAGCCACGCAGGCTGAAGGACGTCCGTTCGAGTTCGATCTTGCCCGCCTCGATTTTCGCCAGATCGAGCAGATCGTTGATGAGGGACAACAGATTGTCCGATGAAATCTTGATGACCTCCAGGTATTGTTGTTGTTCCGCCGAGAGGTGGGTCAGCTCCAACAGCTGCGCGGTACCGATAATACCGGTCATGGGGGTACGGATTTCATGGCTTATGTTGGCCAGAAATTCGCTTTTGGCCTGGTTGGCCACCTCGGCGGCCTTTTTGGCCTGGGCCAGTTCGGCGGCATTGCGTTTCTGTTCGGTGATGTCGCGGGCGGCGCCGAAGATGACCTGCTTGTCGGCATAGTAATAGGCATTCCAGGACAACCAGTGCAGGGTGCCGTTCTTGGCGATATAACGATTTTCATGATTCAGAACTTCTCCGCCACCCAACTGAGAATATTCGATACCGTCCAGGGCCTGCTGGCGATCGTCGGGATGGATGAATTCGATGAGCGGCTTGGCCAGCAGCTCTTTTTCGGAATAACCGAGGGTGCGGCAAAAAGACGGATTGACCTTTTTGAAATAGCCGTCGATGCTGGCAATGCACATGAGTTCGGAGGAGGTGACAAAGAGCTTGAAATACTGTTCCCGCTCTGCTTCGGCCCGCTTACGTTCGGTGACATCATTGATGTGCAGCAGCAGACACTGTTTGCCGTTAAGTTCGATGATTTCCGCCGACATTTCCCCGATCAGGACCTCGCCGT
>JARRKW010000145.1:0-5829 GCA_037387645.1 Desulfuromonadaceae bacterium | reverse complement strand
ATTTTCGAGCACATCGACATCACCCTGTCGGTGCGCAACCTCTTTGACGAAGGCGCCCGGGAACCCAGCAATGGGATCATCCCCGAAGACTATCCCCTCGAAGGCCGCAGTCTCTGGGCCGAGGTCCGCTACAGGTTTTAATCATGGAAACAGCACAACGGCAGGTAAAAAGCCGAAACGAGTCTTTCGCTGAACGCCAAGTTACCAAAATCTGGCAGGAAACAGCAGTCCTTGAGGCCCCTTATACTGCGGACAGTTGCCGCTGCCACGGCTATGATCTGTTCGAACTCATGGCCAAACGCAGCTTTGTCGATATCCTCTTTCTGCTGTTTCAGGGAGAGCTCCCCGACCCCGACCAGGAACAGCTGTTGGAGAAGCTCATGATCGCCCTGAGCAATCCCGGCCCCCGCCATGCGGCCACCCGGGCCGCCATGCTGGCCGGGGTGGGGAAAACCGACCCGGCCCACATCCTTCCCATTGCCCTGAGCGTGCTGGGAGGCAGCCACCTGGGTGCCGGGGAAATGGAAGACGCCATGCGTTTTATCCGTAAACAGCGCAAAAAGGATCCTGCCCAAACAGCCCGGGAGATTCTTGCCCAAATGGAAAAACCCGCAGCCGGTGATTGGCACCCCGTGCCGGGTTTCGGCAGCCGCTTCGGCGGCATCGACTCCCTGACCTGCCAACTGACCGACCGGCTGGCCGAACTTCCCGGTGCCGGACCGGCCCTGGCCTGGAGCAAGGCCTTTTCCACGGCCCTGCATCCCCACAACATGGGTATCCTGGCGACCGGCATGGCCGCCGCGGTCTTTTCCGACCTGGGTTTTCATCCCAGAACCGGCGGTGGCCTGCTTCAGCTCCTGTGCGCTCCCGGAATATTGGCCCACGGCCTGGAATTGGCGAATAAACCCATCACCGCCATGCCCTTTCCCAAGGACGAAAACTACATCATCGAAGAGGAATAGACATCATGGACAACAGTTTCTGGGATAGCCGGCGCGGGGTGATCCGCAGCCGCAAAGGGGGCTGGAAAATGGGCCAGGGGGTTTTCAGCCATGGTTTCAATCTGCTGGAGGAACTGGTCGGAGAACACTCTTATTTTCAGGTGATGCTCCTGCACGCCACCGGCCGCATGCCGGAACGGCGCTTCGCCGACTGGCTTGAAGCCGCTTTTATTTGTTTAAGCTGGCCCCTTGTGAAACTGTTTGATGAGAGCATGAATATTAACGGGAATGTCGGTGGAAAAGATTGTTACCCGGGAATGTAGTCGCCACGGTGGGAAACCCCAGATGACGGGCTATGCCCGGCCCATTGCCAAGGGGGACGAGCGCGTGACCGCCATGGAACGGGTCAGCCAAAAACTCGGCTATCTACCGGGTGAGCACCTGTCCCTGGCTTATGAAATTGAAAAGATTCTTGTGAAAATGTTTGATGAGAGCATGAATATTAACGGCTATTGTTCGGCCTTTTTCTCCGACCAGGGCTATTCCCCGGAAGAGGCTTACCGGATGTGTGCAATTTTGCCGGCCAGCGGCATCATGGCCTGCTACGCCGACACCTCTGCCCGTCCTCCCGAAACTTTTCTGCCCATGCGTTGCGAAGATATCGACTATCAGGGCAAAGCTCCGCGGCCGGTTCCCGACAAATAATCTTGTCCTTCTTGTTGCACATTTCAATACTGCGAAACAAGAAGAAAAAGATCATTCCTATGAAACGGTTCGGCCTCCCGGGGGAAGTGATTCTGGCGCAACTTGAAGCCAGTTACGTCACCGGATCCATCTGGGCGGTCGACGGCGGCGTCGATGCCTACTGACGTAACCTAACGCATTGGGGCGGCTCCATTTTGGAACCGCCCCAATGGATCGACACTTCAATCCTTGACCCAGACATTGGTCCTCTGTCGCTCTCCCCTTTTGCCCACCAAGGCCCTCATCCGCGATCCCATGGGTGGAACCTCCTCTGGATCGATATGGATTTCCAGCAAAGTCGGACCGACATGACGACAAATACTCGCCACATCCAGGTCGGCAAAATCCTGTGGTGAGCGGATACAGAAAGCCTGTGCTCCCATGGCCCGCGCCATCAGACAGAAATCGACGGGTGGCAGTTCAAAGGCAATCGGTTCCCCCCCTCCCAACCGTTGCCCGTGCTTGACCATGCCCAAAGCCCGATCGTTGAGAACCGCAAAAATCACCGGCAACTTCTCCGCTACCGCGACGGTCAGTTCCTGACCGCTCATCAAAGAACTCCCGTCGCCGGTAAGGCAGATCACAGGACTGCCCGGACAACCAAAGGCGGTGCCGACCGCCGCGCCGATGGCCCAGGCCATGGCGCCGAAACCCATGCCGATGCGATACTTACCGGCGCTATGCGGATGCAGATAATGGGTCGCCCAGGACCAGCTGTTGCCGGCATCGATCAAAAACCGGGTTTCCTTCGGAAACCGGGTCGCCAACTCGTACATCACCCGCTGCGGCTTGAGGGGAGAATCCTCGGCCTGGCACGACTCCGGATCCAGAATCTGTACCCCGGCCGGCAAACCAAAAAGCGGGGGAATGGAGTTCCCGGCGGCCGGCGCGGGCTTGCCATGAACCGGATGCAGCTTCCAATTGAGACTTTCGAACACCACCCGGGGATGACCGTAAACATGCACCCGGGCCATGGGCGAACGGGTGAAATGTTCCGGATCCACATCGATATGAATCAGTTTTTTATTAAGTAATTGGCCTTCTTCGCCTCCACAGAGAACCATTTCGTCCAAACGGGAATTGACCGCCAGCACCAGTTCGACCTCGTCGTCAAACAACACCTGGCGGGCACTCTCATGTCCGGCAAAACCGTACACCCCGCGATAGAGGGGATGATGGGGGTTGATGGCGCCTTTCCCCTGCGGACTGGCGATAATGGTGGCCTGGATGGTTTCCGCCAAGGTCAGGATTTCGTCGATGGCATCTGCACAGTTATTCCCCACCAGAATGACCACCTTGCGGGCATGCTCGAGTTCCTGTCGCAGCTTTTCCAGGGAATCCAAATGGACCAGACTTTTGGGGGGAACCAGGGTTTCCAGGGAGGACAACAGCAGGTCGGTTCCCCCCCGCAACCGCCGTGGTGAACGCAAGATATCGTTGGGAATACTGATATGGGCCGGAGCACTGTTACGATGCGCCGCCATGATCGCCGCCACCAGCTTGGACTCCAACTGGCCGCGATGGGAAATCAGGGTATTGTAACAGGTGCAATGGCGAAACATGCCGACCGTATCGACAGCGGTGCAAGAAGAATCCTGCAATCCCAGTTTGCCAAAGATAGGCAGGGCAGTTTGCGCCGTGATCACCAACAACGGCACCCTGTCGACATAGGCCGAGGCGACCCCGGTTATAAGATTGGTGGTGCCGGGTCCGGTGGTCGCGCAACAGACACCCAGTTTTCCCGTTTCCCGGGCATAACCGTCAGCCATGAAAGCGGCGCCGGATTCATGGCGGGCGACAACCGGACGTGGTCCACCCCGGCTGAGATTGCGGGCCAGGGCGTTATAAAGGGGCTCGATGGCTCCTCCGGGGACACCGAAAACATAATCGATATCCAACAGTTTAAGATAATTGATTAGAAGATCGCCCAGCTGTTGAGCAGAGCCGGCGTCCGGTTGAGTATGAGAATTCGGGTTCGACAGTGCCATAGACATGAAAACGCTCCAAACAATTCATAAATAAAAACAACAAGGCGCAACGTGACAATCTGAATCAGCCATGGCTCGAAACCGGCGACAATCGACTTCGGCCTTGCAAATAATTACTCATTTAGTCACAAAAACATATTAACACCTTGCCGTCAACTGATATATCCCACATCCGGACTCCCGGAAACTCCGGGCGCAACACACCCCAGGGAAAACCGTGGGGTTTTCCGATTGTTTCTGTCAGCGGTCTGGAAAACAGGCTTATTCCACGGGTTCCCTGGAAAAATCCCAGCTGGACAGCGGCTCCGGCCGACCGATGAAGTACCCCTGAGCATAGTCAATACCCATGTCACGCAAGACATTGAGGTCTTCTTCCGTTTCGACGAATTCGGCAATGGTCTCCTTGCCGAGGGTCCGGGCCACTTCGTGAATGGACCGCACCAACGCCTGGTTTACCGAATCCCCGGCCAGATTAAGAATGAAGGATCCATCAATTTTGACACTGTTGGCGGAAAACTGCTTGAGATAGCTGAACGTACTGAAACCGGTACCGAAATCATCCACGGAAAAAGCACAACCGAGGGCCTGCAATTGCGCTATCATGTCCCGGGTTACCGAAACATTGGCCAAGCTGGCGCTTTCAGTCAGTTCAAAAATGACCCGGTTCGGCTCGACCCCCTCTTCGCGCAGGGCTTTTTCCACCCTGGGAATAAACTCGCTGTCATTGAAGGCATGTGCTGAAAGGTTAATGGCCAACCGTTTCAGGCTGGGATAACGGCCAAGCAACCGAATGGCATTGAGAATTACCCAATGATCGATCAAATGCATTTCCCCGGTTGCCTCCAGCGCCGGAATAAAAGCCATGGGAAGGACTTCGCCATGATCCGGGAGGTCCAACCGGATCAACGCCTCATAATGCCCGATCTCACCACTGGCAATATGAAGAATCGGCTGAAAATGAAATTTCAGACAATCACTGGCAATCGCCTGACGAACCTTGCGTACCCATTCAAGATTCCGTCGCAGATCGCCACTCTCGCGGTCGCGGGAGTTGTACACATGCACCCGGTTACGGCCACGGTCCTTGGCAACGTACAGGGCAATATCCGCCTGCTTCATATATTCTTCCGCCCGTGGCGCGCTGCCATTAATTTGACTGACACCGACACTGCAACAGATTTCGGCAAAATGCCCTTCAATGCGACATTGCAGCGTCTGAATGGTCTGCCGGAATTCGTTGGCAATCTCACAAGCCTGATGCAATTCCGTATTGGCCAGGAGAACCGCATATTCGTCACCGCCGATGCGACAGAGTACGTCGGAGCGACGGACCCGTTTGGACAAAAGGGTCGCTATCTGCTTGAGCACGACATCGCCATGGTCATGACCAAAACTATCATTGACGACCTTAAAGTGATCCAGATCAAGATAGAGCAAGGCATGCTTGCCACCGCCCCGGGCACTGAGGGCCGCCATCTGGTTCAGGGAATAATTGAAATAATGTCGATTGAACAAGCCGGTCAGGGGGTCATGCATGGTCAGGTGTTCCAGCTCGGCAACGGCCTTCTTGCTTTTGGTAATGTCATCAAAACAGGCCGAGACCGCCCGTTCGCCGCTGGTGGTCGACATGCTGTCGAAACGACATTCGACCCAAAGGGGCTCCCCCTGACTGGTTTTCAACCGCAATTCAAGGACACAATCCTTCAGGGCGCCGGATAGCAGCGCCGGCAAGCGATTCTGAAAAATCAACCAATCGCTGCACTGTTCATCATCCCGAAATTCGGTCAGTTTCTTACCCAGAGATTGTTCCACCGAAAATCCGGTTAAACGTTCCCAGGCGCGGTTGAGGAAATGCAGCCGGCCTTCCTCGTCGAGCTCCAGAACCACCGTACTCAAGTTGTCGAGCAGGTGCTGATGAGCCCGATAAATGGCGCGATAATCCTCCCGGCTTTCATTGAGCGATTTGATCCGGGCGGCAAATTGGCTGTTGCTGACCAGATAATCTTCCCGCCGGGCGGAAATTTCGGTAACCCGCCGCAAGGCATCGGTCATAAAGGGTTTGGCAATAAAGTCCGCGGCGCCTTCCAGCATCAACTCCTCGGCCAGATCCATGGTACTGTGCGCGGTCATGATGACTACCGGCTGATCGGGATTCT
>JARRKW010000144.1:4707-5726 GCA_037387645.1 Desulfuromonadaceae bacterium | reverse complement strand
TCACCACCTATCAGGAGCCGGAAAGCTACCGGGCGACTTTTTGTGACCGGCTCTGCGCCTATTGCCGATTGCAGCTCAAGCTTGAAGATGCCGAGGAAGTTCGGGCGACCGGCATTGAAATGCTGCTTTCAGACAGCAATGAAACCATTTCCTTGACCCCCGAAAACAACGAAAGAATGGAGCGACGAAACCATGGATGATCGGATAGAAATGTTTGGCCATAGTTCAATTCAGCATGGCAAGCTGAATAATCGCATCTACCTGATGAAACTTTCTCTGGGGGATTTGCCCGAGCTGTTACCCTATCTCGACAGCCTGGCCCTTGCCCAGGGCTACACCAAGATCTTTGCCAAGGTGCCGGTAGGGGCCCGGGAACTGTTTGCCAACAACGAGTAACAAGCGGAAGCTGATATTCCGGGTTTTTACCGTGGCGAAGAAGATGTTGTTTTTATGGGAAAGTATTTTTGTCCCAAGCGGCAGACGGAACAAAAACCGGAGCTGGTGGAGCAGGCCTTGTCCGCCGCCAGCGGCAAATCCCCTTTGACGGAAATTCCTCCTTTGGACCTGCCGTTGCTTTGCCGAATCACCGAGCCCCAAGATGCCAAGCAGATGGCTGATCTCTATCGCGACGTCTTTGCCAGTTATCCCTTTCCCATTCATAATCCGGATTATCTGATTGAAACCATGGTCAGCCACGTTATTTATTACGGTCTCTGGGATGATGGGCAGCTGGTGGCACTGGCCTCGGCGGAGACGGATATGCGGGGGCAAAATGCCGAAATGACCGATTTTGCCACCCTTCCGGAATACCGCTCCAAGGGGCTGGCCAGTTACCTGCTGGCCCAGCTGGAAGAAACCGCGGCCAAGCGTGGCATTCAGACGGCCTATACCATTGCCCGGGCTTATTCCTACGGCATGAATATCACCTTCGCCAAGCAGGGTTATATCTTCAGCGGGACCCTGACCCACAATACCCATATCTCCGGAGAACTGGAGAGCATGAATGTCTGGCACAAGCC
>JARRKW010000144.1:0-4654 GCA_037387645.1 Desulfuromonadaceae bacterium | reverse complement strand
GCAATGACCCGGGCAAAATCCGACTTCAGGCTGTTACTGGCAGGCCCCGTTTGTTACAAACGGGGCCTGTTTTGTCTGGGGGGCGAGTGCCCGGGGCGGATTAAAATGGCATTTGCAAGTGGTCGGATATCCATTAAACTTTATAAAATGAAACCAGGGGCACAGTTAAACTGTATGCTGTCCCTTCATTTTCAAACGCATCACCGTTGGTGAACCTGATGGATTATCGTATTGCGGACATTCTTGACATACCGACGGTGCAGCGGTTGATGGATAATCTGTGGCAGGCTTCGGGCATTCCCGCCAGCATCATCGATATCGACGGCACCGTTCTGATTGCCACCGGGTGGCCGGATATCTGTACCCAGTTTCACCGGAAGCACCCCCAATCCGCTTTGCGCTGCCGCGAAAGCGATGCCTACCTGACCACGCATCTGGCCGGCGGTCATAACCTTCCCGAATGCGGCTATATCGACTATTGTTGTCGCAACGGCATGATCGACATCGGCATGCCGATCATCATCGAAGGACAGCATCTGGCCAGTTTCATTCTGGGAGGATTCTTTTACGAGCTTCCGGCTGAGGATTTTTTTCAGGATCAGATACAGCGCTTCGATTATGAACCGCAAGCTTACCTCGAAGCGTTGCGGGCGGTGCCCGTCTTCGGTCCGGAGAAGGTTCGGGATATCCTGCAATTCGCCTCCGGGCTGGTCGATCTGCTGGCGAGCATGGGCTTGGAAAAATTGCGCCAACTCGAAGCGAAAAAGGCCCTGCAAACGTCCGAAAAACGGTTCCGTACCCTGTTGGATGGTATCCCCGATATCATTGTCCAACTGTCCCCCGAGTTGCATATCATCTGGGCCAACCGGGCCGCTGTCGAATACGATGCACAACTCAAATCGACCCTCCTTGAAGGCAAAGTATGCTACGCTCTCTGGCATAAACGTTCCCGCCCCTGCCCCTCCTGTCCGGCGCTTAAAGCCTTTGTCACCGGCAATAGCGAATGGGAGCTGGTTGAAAAAGGCAGCGGTGAAATTTGGGAGCTGAAAGCGTTGCCGCTGAAAAATGAAGCTGGTGAAGTCGTCAGCATTATTGAAATAGCCCGCGACATTACCGATCTGAAACGCGCTGAAACGGCCACCAAGGCGGCTTTGGCCGAAGCCGAGGAAGCCCGGGATAAAATCGAAACCATTCTCAATTCCATGACCGATGGTCTGGTGGTCACCGATCTGGCCGGTCGCATCGTATTGATGAACCGGATGGCGGAAAGCATGACGGGAACGTCTCTGGCGAAGGCCTTTTTGCAACCAATCGAAACGGTTTTTTTCGAAGAAGAATTTTTACGCCAGGTCAATGATGCTTTGCAGGGGGTGCCGAAGGACGATCTGGTCGAATGGGAGGTGAAGGGCATGTTCTCCCAGATCGTTCAGGCCCGGACCGCCGCGGTGTTGAGTCGGTATGCCAATAAAACCGGGGTCATCAGCATCTTGCGGGATGTGACCCGGGAGCGGGGCCTGGATCGGATGAAAACCGAATTTATTTCCACCGCGGCTCACGAACTGCGCACGCCCCTGACCGCAGTGCTGGGGTTTACCGAAGTCCTGTTGAACCAGGCGGAATACGGCATTAGCGACCCGGAGCAGCAGATCGATTTTCTGAAAATCATCCATGAAAAAGCCCAGGGGCTGGAGCGGATCATTTCCGACCTGCTGGATCTCAGCCGGATCCAGTCCGGACAACTTATCACTCTGACCAAAAAGGCCTGCAATATTAGTCAGTTGGTTCTCTCAATTGTCGCTTCCTATGAGCAGAGGAAAAACTCGCATGAGCTGACCGTTTCCCTTCCCGAGGAACCCGTGTTGCTGATCGTTGACCAGGGTAAACTGGAACAGGTGATGGAAAATCTTCTCAGTAACGCCTTTAAGTTTTCTCCGGAAGGCAGCACTATCCGCATCTCCGGCTGTTATTTTGCTGATCAGTTCCAAATATCCGTTGCGGATGACGGGATCGGCATGACCCGCGAGCAGGTGCAGAGAATTTTCGACAAATTCTATCGGGCTGATGCCTCCGATACGGCCAAAGCGGGGTTGGGCTTGGGCATGTCCATCGTCAAAAGTATTGTCGAGGCCCATGCGGGGCGGATTCAGGTAATCAGTGAAGTGGGTAAGGGAACGACGGTCAGTTTTTTCCTGCCCGTGAAAGGGGAGGCGGCAATGCTGCTTTCTGGTTGACGAAGATCACAAATCGGTTGGCGGGAAAAGGGCAAGGGGAAAAACCGTCGGATCATAACTCCATCAGACGCCTCAACATTTTCGCTTGCCAGACCCCCGGCCCCTGCAATTCCAGATCGCTATTGGGACTGTGCTCGCAACCGGCGCACAGAACCAACTGAACCAGGCGCTTTTGGTCCGCGTCAAGCCCCCCAAAAAAACGCTGATTGTGTGATTGATGCAGATGGCATTTCCGGCATTCTGGATTCATTTGTTTCGCAGTTCTCTGCTGGCTGAAAAAGCAATTTTAATACAAATAATTCTAGCCGAACCGGGAAAGGATTAAAACCAGGGAAATTGTGTAATTTCATGTAGGGAATTCCCTGAATTTGCCGGCAGTTGCCGTTTATCCAAACAGTAATTGACTTGCGGTCTGCGGCTTTTCGAACCGGTTGGGAGGCGTGGTCGGATTCGGTCAAGCACAGCCAGCGAGCGGTTTTGAATTCGGCCTTAATTTTTAAGAACCTGCGGGGAATTATTGGTTTTAACGGCGGCGTCGACCGATGGGTGGGAAGAACCGATTTGTTACAGAGTATAGCTCAAGCGGATGGATTTAAGGGTGAGATTCAGACTCTGCCCGCTGGTGATCTCGAAATCCCAGGCAGCCAAAGCCTGCAGCGCCGGGGGGATCTCTTTCAACTCCCCCGCAATGTGATTGGTGTCGGTGGTAGCATGCGGTAAGGGGGTGCCATGGAGCCCGGCTTGCAGCGGAATTACTGCGGTTTCTTCCGTTGCGAGTGGGCTCGACAGGGGAAAGGTGTACAGTTGCAGCGGGACCGTTCGGCACTGTTCCGTTTGCTGCCTGCTCTCCTGCCACAGGTTCTGGGGTGAAGGGAGGGGCTGCCCCAACCAGATGCCGTTTCCTTCCAGCAGCCGCAGTTTTATCCAGTAGAGTCCGGGTTGCAGCGCTGTCTCCGCCAGGCGGAAATGCAGCCATTGCGGCCTGTCCACTGTTTCCGTCAGGTTGCCGTCACTCAGCGTTTTCGCCGCCGGCCGGTTGTCGCTGTCCCGGCAGATGGAGAGCCTGAGCCTGGTTTCTTCGGCCAGGTTGTACCAGGCGACCGCCAGGCCGCTCAGTTTAAGGGGTTGCTCAATGTTGAGGGACACTCCGACCATGTCCCCTTTGGCCAGGCTGATTCCCGTTCGTTCGCTTCCTGGAGCAAGAGGGGGAGGGGTTGTCAGCCAGGATGGGGGTGTCAGACTCAGATTCCCGGCAAAGGCGAGACTCTGCGGTGTGCCGGATGGTAAGTCGAGAGACGTCCGCAGGGTTTCGGTCCGGTTGCCGGCGAAATGGAAGTCAACGGCTTCGTTGATCAGTTCGGTCTCGAGCAGAAAGGTTATGGAGGCCGCTTCAACCGTAACCAGACAGGGGGCGTCGTTTTCCATGAGCAGCGGCAGAACCAGGAAATCGCTTTTTCCCTCGTCCTGTTCAAGTGCCCTTTTCAGGGCCGGGGCCAGCAGCTTGCAGAGCTCTTCTTCCGGGGAAGGGAAAATAACGGTTTCGGTCTGGGGGGCGGCTTCCAGCCATTGCCAGAGCTCTTCGGAGCGGTCGCTGTTCAGCAGGCGAAGGCGGGGATTGGCCGGCTGCCCCAGCAGCTGTATGCTGCTCAGCCCGGACTGAACCAGCAGCTCTTCATGGATCTGTTGCAGGACACTGTTGCTGGTGCTGGGCGCGGTTTCTGGTTTCAGTGCAGTGGCGCGGGAGGAGCTTTTTCCGGCATGCCGCTGCGCGATTTTATCGGCGACGGCCCGGGCGTGCTTGTCGGCGATAGGGTTCGAGAGGACGACCTGAAAGGCCGTTGCCAGCAGCGGTTCCGGCAGGAGCTGACCCGCGTTGGCCGTTACGGTCGGCTGTTCGCTCACCGCTTCCCCGTCTACCCGGTGCACGGCGATCTTGCCATAGAGCTGACTGCGCAGGCGAAGAATAGGGGCGGGATAGGTCAGTTCCACCTCGACGCGCTCATTGTTGGCGACCCAGGTCTGCATCCAGTCGTCATTGCTGCCGTTTACCTCGATGGTCGTGGGGGCAAAGCGCAGTTTCAGTTGGCTCTGCGGCGCAAGCTGGACAGCGCGGCAGCGGTTGTCCAGGGGGATCTGCAGGTACAGGGTCCGCTGAAAGAGCTTGACCCCGTCGACTTCGCTGGGACTGGTGAGCGCAAGGGTATCCCCAGCTTGCAGGCGATGTTGTTCCGTACAGGCGTTATGAGTAAAGAGACCTGACATATTATCCTGTTACCGGGCGGTTGCGGATTTCGACGATATCCTGTTGCACCTTGGACACATCCTGCTTCACCTTATCCAGCGTCTGGGTCAGTTCGGTACGTTGGCTGCGAAACGCGTCGAGTTCCAGGTGCACCTTGCTGATATCGTCCACGGCCGCAACG
>JARRKW010000143.1:0-6215 GCA_037387645.1 Desulfuromonadaceae bacterium | reverse complement strand
GTCACGAGCAACTGCAGTTCCAGCAGCACCGAGAAGGTGACAATCTCTTCCGGCTGTCCGGTTTCTCCATCGGCTGACTGCTGCCTTCGCGCCAGCAAAAAACCGTTCTCGACAAAGGGCAGGGGCAACGGAATAAAACTGGTGTCGATATCGCCAAGCCGGGCTCTGCAGAGCTGCCAGAGCTCGATTTGACGCAGGGATTCTTCCTGGCGCTCCAACGTTTGTTCACATCCCTGCTCGATCGTTTTTTGCAGAACCTCCGCAAGTTGCTTGGACAAAGCGCTCCCCCGAACGCCATGGAGTTTTTCCGGCGTGGCGCGGAACAGATAAAAGAGGGCTCCGAGCAGATCCTTGCCTAGAGGCTTTTGACCGATAGCGGCCAGGGCCGTCTCAAAGGAACCCTGCTGGATTTGCGACAGCAGCATGAGTTGCTGTTCGATCCGTTCGAGACTTGCGTCAGTAAGTTCCCGAAACGGTTCCAGATAGCTCCGCAGGGCAGTCAATAACTCGGTTACGGTCTGCGCTGTTTCCTGGGAAGTGAGAGTCTGAGGCGAAGTTGCCATCCCGGTCGACGACGGGAGCTTTCCCTCCGGGGACGCCGGAAGCACTTCGGCCAGCTGCAACAGGGGGCGCAATACGGCTGCAACCGGAGCCGACTGTTTTTCCAGAAACGGCACCACCTGATCCGGTCGTCCCACGAGTCCAGGAATTTCGACCAGGACCTGCGCCAGGCGAATCAGTTCCGCCGAAGGTTGGAGCCCGGCCGTACGCCCTTCCGGCGGTTGTTCAGAAAAAACCGCTGTTTGCAGACTGCCGGCAAGTTTTAGCACCGAGATTTCCGCTGGCACGGCGACAGACCGGGTCGCTTCCCCCCGGAACAGTTGCAGCAACTGGCCGAGCAGATTTTTCGGCCCACCGGAATCAACCGGGCTTTCCGGAGAAAAGGATTGCCGAAGCAGGCTGGACAAAGGACCCAATTCCTGTTCCAGGCGGTTCAAGGCCTGCGAAGACAGGGGCGTGGTCGCCGCCAGGTAATCTCCCAGGGCTCGAACGAAAGCCGAAACCCCGGTTCCGGGCGAGGCCGCATCCGGCCGGGGGGAATGGGCGGCATTTACGGAATCCAACCGTGGAGATACGGGCAGATCAGGAAGGGATTGAGCCAAGTGCAACAATGGTCGCAGGATGGCGGCCAACGGACCGGACTGGCGATGGATACCTGCGGGAGCACCCGCTGCATCCGGAAGCAACTCGGGCAATCGGGCTATGGCCTCGAGCAGGGGGGAAAGATGATTTTTCAACTCAACCTGTTGCTGTTGATTGCCCTTTTCAAGCAGGCCCAAAGCGTTTTTCAGCGCACCCTGGGCGTTCTCGGTGCGACCGGCCAGCAGATCCGCTTCGTAATAGAGCCCGAGCTGTTTCGGCAACGCGCTCAAGGTGGCGCCATCCAGCTCCCCGGGAGCTTTCTGCAGCAGGCTGAGCAACTGGGTCAGTCCCTCGCGCACCTGCGGCCCCAAACCTTTGGCTCCCGGCTCACTCCCCGCCAAAATGATCTTGAACACCACCTTCGGCTCGGTTTCCACCACCTGCAGGTTCAGGGTGTCTCCAGCCTTGAGGGGGGTACCGGTTGCCACCCACAAACGATGATCCCCAAATTGCAACAGGGCTTTTTCCTGCCCACCCTCCTGAACGGTGGCACGAACCATCTGATACAACAACAGACTACTCTGCTGTTGTTCCTCACGAGAAACCGGGGCGGCCGTAGAGACGGCCTGCACCAGGAGATTGGTTGTACTGGGGGGCAATACTTCCATTATGAACCTGACGACGAAAGAATGGACATGAGACCGTCCATCGCTGGATTAACCTTTCCTTTCCCCCTGATGAATATTCTCTTATTTTATACAAGCATTAATTGTACCAAAGCTTTCCGGACAGTCAGCGTCAATCCCGACGCATTCCCCCTAAAGAGTACTAACTCATGCCCAAAAAACAAGTTATTGATTGTTTTACCGGAAAACCTGCCGCAACTGCCCGTTCCTGTTCGCAAAAACCTGGAAAGACCGGGAGCGATTAGTCGCGGGCCCTCCACCTCCGGGTTGCTGCGCCAGCGGGTTAACGTCTGAGCTGGTATTTGCGAACCTTGGCATTATGTTCGGCCAGGGTGCGGGAAAAGGCATGGGTCCCGTTACCGCGGGCCACGAAATAGAGATAATCACTGGCGGTGGGAAAGGCGGCGGCACGCAGGGCGTCTTCCCCCGGATTGGCGATGGGTCCGGCGGGCAGGCCGGACAGTTGGTAGGTGTTGTAAGGGGTGGGGGTACGCAGATGTTTGCGGGTCAGATTGCCGTCGAAATGCTCTATCCCGTAAATGACCGTCGGATCGGATTGCAGGGGAATGCCTTTGCGCAGCCGGTTGTGGAACACCGCAGCGATAAGGGGCATTTCTTTCCGGTCGCCAGCCTCCTTCTGGATGATAGAGGCCAGAATCACCAGCTGCCGGCGATCCAGACTCTGTTGCCGGGCAGCGGCTTCGATCTCCGGGGTCAAGCGCCGCTCGAATTCGCGGACCATGGTCCGGATCAGCTGCCTTTCCGTCATGCCATCGGTCAACAGATAGGTTTCCGGAAACAGATAGCCCTCCAGGGTTTCCGCGACGACCCCCAGTTGCCGGCAGAATTCCGGATCCCGCGCCAGGGTCAGAAAGGTTTCCGCCCGACCGCGCTCCTCGGCTTCCAGCCGCTGGGCAATTTCCCACAGGGTGAGGCCTTCGGGGACGGTGAAACGATAGCGGACCACATCCCCGGCAACCAGCCGTTCCAGCACCTGATCCGGCGTGGCGGGCAGGACAAAGGCGTATTGGCCGGCCTGAATACGATGGGTTGCCCGGCGCCAACGCCCCAACCATTTCAGTTGACCGCCATCGCTGACCACCCCCTCGGCCTCCAACCTATGAGCGATCTGGGCAAAGGAAGTGCCCGGGGCAATCGCAACAATACGGGGAGAGGAGGGAGCAACGGGTTGTTGGACAAAACAAACGAAACGTGACACGGGAACGACAGCACCCAGCCCAATCAGCAACAGGATGAGGACGATCAGTCCCTTGCGGCGGACCATGACGGACTCCGGAATCGGTTTGGCGCAATCAGGCTCATGCTTTGAATTTGTTTTCGGTGCCACTTCTTAGGCGTTCGATATTGGAACGATGGCGGATAATCACCATGGCGGCGATAAAGAGGGTCGCCACGAACAGGGAGGCCGACCTTTCCAACCACAGGATCAAAAAGGGCAGAACCGCAGCAGCGCTGATGGAACCGAGGGAAACGTAACGCCAGATGGCGAAAATGACCAGAAACAGCAGCAGGGCCAGCAGCACCGCCTTGGGCGAAAGGACCAGAAAAATACCGAGCCCCGTGGCCACGCCCTTGCCCCCCTTGAAACCGATATAGAGGGGATAGAGGTGACCGAGAAAGGTGGCGACGGCCACAATGGCAACCTGGTTGGTGGAAAAAGAAGGGATATTCAGCGCCATCAGGGTCGGCAATACGCCTTTCAGGGTATCGCAAATAAGGGTAACGATGCCGAGCCCTCGGCCGGCCACCCGATAAACATTGGTGGCGCCGATATTGCCACTGCCGGACTGCCGGATATCCTCTTTACCGAAGAAACGGGTAAGAACCAGACCACAGGGAATGGATCCGATCAGATACGCCAGTATATCGATGAACATAGCCGTCACAGTGCAACTCCTGTGGGTAAAGCGAAAAAAAGCGGCCCAAAGCCGCTTCGCCATTATTGCCGGAATCCCATCCGCAAAAAAATTATCCCGCTTTTAACATGACCGGGCCGGAAAATCAAGGATTTTCGCGGTTTTCACAGGCTCAGCCCCCCTTGCCGGGTCGTGGCGGTGCTCGGCTTTTCCCCCAGCTCCCGGCTCAAGCGCACCCCGTCCGTCCCCTTTAGGAAAAAACCTTTCGTCGAACGACACTTTTCGTTAGGATAGCCCTCAACCACAGCAGAATACAGCTGACATCTGTTCCGATGCGTTCGGATTGCTTTTTACCCTGAGGAGCGCTTATGCAAGATTTACAATCGATCAATTTCCATACCCGCATCTGCGCGGTTATCGGCAACCCGGTATCCCACAGCCTGTCGCCGGCCATCCACAATGCCGGCTACGCCGCTCTCGATCTGGACTTTCTCTACATCCCCTGCCAGGTCGTTGACGTCCAGGGGATGCTGGCCGGCATGCGGGCCATGCACAACTTCCGTGGACTGAGCGTGACCATTCCGCACAAGGTCGAGGTCATGAAATATGTCGACGAGGTGGTCCCTGTCGACCGCATCATCGGCTCCATCAACACCGTGGTCAAACAGCAGGACGGCCGCCTGCTCGGACTGGGCACCGACGGTCCCGGGGCCCTCAAGGCACTGGTGGACGGCGGAGTGGAGCTTGCCGGCAAAAACGTGCTGATGCTCGGCTGCGGCGGCGCGGCCCGGGCCATTGCCTTCACCCTGGCCCAACAGACCGCTCTGAGCGAGCTGATGCTGCTCGACATCAACGAACCGATGATGCAGGGGCTGGTCGCCGATCTGAAGGCGCACACGCCGGCCAACATCCTTGCCGCCAAATTGGATGACGCTGCCCTGGCCGCCGCTATGGGCAAGGCCGATGTCATCGTTCACTGCACGCCCATCGGCATGCACCCCAAGGAGGATGCCTCACTGGTGCCAGCCGAGCTGTTCCGCAGCGGCCAGGTGGTCCTCGACATCGTCTACAATCCCCTCAAAACCAAACTGTTGGCCGATGCCGAGGCCCGCGGGGTGAAAACCATCTCCGGCGTCGAAATGTTTATCAACCAGGCGGTACTGCAATTCGAGCAGTTTACCGGCGTTGACGCCCCGGCCGCGGTGATGCGGCAGGTGGTCATGGAGCATCTTACCCAATGAATCTGGTACTGATCGGCTACCGGGGCACCGGCAAAAGCGAAGTGGGACAGCGCCTGGCGGCACTGCTGGAACGCCCCCTTATCAGCATGGATGCGGAAATCGTCAAGGATGCGGGCATGGGCATTCCCGCCATTGTCGAACAGCATGGCTGGGCCCATTTCCGCGACCTGGAAACCGCCCAGGCCCGTAAGCTGTCCGGACGGGACGGCTTGATCATCGATTGCGGCGGCGGCATCATCGAGCGCCCGGAAAACATAGAAATCCTGCAACAGAACGGGCGGATCTTCTGGTTGCAGGCTCAGGTGGCCACCATCGTCCAACGCATTCAGGGAGACACCGAGCGGCCGGCCCTGGTGGCCGGGAAAACCTTCACCGAAGAGGTGGCCGAAGTACTGGAGCGGCGCACTCCCCTCTATCGCAACGCCGCCCATCATCAGATCGACACCGACCCCCTGACCCCGAACCAGGTGGCCGATGCCATCCTTGCCCTCTGGAACAACCAAAATGCCTAGAAGTCGAGCTGAATGAAAAAAACCACCGCCTGTCCAACCATCGATCTGAACGGTGAAAAAGGCTGGGTGCCCTTCGATGCTCCTTCCCTTATCGGGGCGTCGTTGCGCTTCGTTTCCGGCGAACCGGAAGGCAACCGCTACCGGGTCCGCTACTTCCGTGACGAGGAACAACAGCTGCGGGCACGCATCTGGTTCGGTCCTGAAACCGAAGGCCCCCCCGGGCACGCCCACGGCGGGGCCATGGCCGCCGTTCTCGATGAAGTCCTCGGTTTGGCGGCCTGGGCGGCCGGTTATCCCATTGTGGTTGGCAACCTCAACGTCAGCTTTCGCAATCTGTTGCCACTGGAACAGGTGGTAACGGTGGAAAGCCGGATCGTTTCCGTCGCAGGACGCAAAATCCTGGTGCATGGCCGCATCATCCACCAGGAAACGGTCTTTGCCGAAGCCGAATGTCTGTGCATTACCATACCCCGTCCATAACCCCGCCCAGGGTCAATTTCGTCATGCTCCCGCCGAAAACCGTTCCTGTCTTTCCAATGCCATCGGAAGCAACCGAACAGGGCTATTTTTGATAATCCGTGAATAACCGCCTCTTGCAGGAAAACAGTCCTCTGCGCACAGGACGGTTTTATTTTGACTTAAGCGTTAAACTTCCTTTACAATTTCTATATGTTCGGTTTCCGTCCCAGGCAATTCACCAAGGAAAACGCTTCATGCCCTTCATTCCAAACATTTTCGCCAAAAGCCTGCCTTATC
>JARRKW010000142.1:0-5680 GCA_037387645.1 Desulfuromonadaceae bacterium | reverse complement strand
GGGATGAGCTCAAGACCATTCTCGCTTATCTCGATAAGCTGCAGGGCGCCCTGCTGGACCAGGCCGAAGGCAATCTGGCCGTGATCATGCCCGGCTATACCCATTTGCAGACCGCCCAGCCGGTGCTGTTCGCCCATCACATGCTGGCCTACTACGAGATGATGAAGCGCGATGCCGGGCGCATGGCCGATGTGCTCAAGCGCATGAATCTGCTGCCGCTGGGAGCCGGAGCCCTGGCCGGCACCACCTTCCCCATCGACCGGGAATACGTGGCCGAGCAGCTCGGTTTTGCCGGGGTTACCCGCAACAGTCTCGACAGCGTTTCCGATCGGGACTTTGCCATTGAGTTCTGCGCGGCCAGCTCCATTCTGATGATGCATCTGTCGCGCCTGTCGGAAGAGCTGGTGCTCTGGTCCAGCGCCGACTTCGCTTTTATCGAATTGACCGATGCCTTCTGTACCGGCTCTTCCATTATGCCGCAGAAGAAGACCCCCGATGTGCCCGAACTGGTGCGGGGCAAGACCGGACGGGTTTATGGTAATCTCATCGCCCTGCTGACCCTGATGAAATCGTTGCCTTTGGCCTACAACAAGGATATGCAGGAGGACAAGGAGCCCTTGTTCGATTCCATCGACACGGTCAAGGGCTCGCTCAAGGTGTTTGCCGATATGATTGCCTTGATGAAGGTGCGGGCCGAAAATATGCGGACCGCCGCCGCTCGCGGTTTTTCCACCGCCACCGACGTGGCCGACTACTGTGTGCGCAAGGGGTTGCCCTTCCGCAATGCCCACGAGGTGGTGGGCAAGACGGTGCGCTACTGTATCGAGCACAACAAGGATATACCCGAGTTGAGTCTCGCGGAATTCCGCAGTTTTTCCGAATTGATCGATGAGGATATTTACGACTTTGTCACCCTGGAAGCCTCGGTCAATGCCCGTCGGGCCACCGGCGGCACTGCCCGGGAGGCGGTGGAACGGGAAATTGCCCGGGCGCGGGCGGAGAGAAAAGGATAAGGGTCGTAGCTGTCGCTACCGCTGCTGTTTCGCCCGGTGGGAGAGCCGTGATCCGCTCTTGGCCTGGTTTGATTCGGCTGATAAAATACCGGGATTCAATCCCGACGGCATGAGTTTAGAGGATAATATTCATGAAAAACAGAGCATTGTTCCGGACCCTGATCTTTCTGCTGGCTTGTCTGTTGTTCTGTTGCGGTTGTGGCAAAAAAGGGCCGGTCAAGCCCTTGCGACAACCGTTTCCGGCGGCTCCGGAACATTTAACCGCTTTGCAACAGGGCGATCTAATGCAGCTTTCCTGGCAGTTGCCGGAACAGAATCAGGACGGTTCCGAGCTGAATGATCTGCAGGGTTTTCATATCTACAAAATGAGCTACGATCCGACCGATCAATGCCCCGAATGTCGTGATCTTTCTGTGCTGATGCGCCAGATCGATCTCGATTTTCTGCAAAACGCCGAACGGCAGGATAATCGGTTGACCATCTGGGATGACGATCTCGAAGCGGGTTTCGGTTATCAGTACCGGGTGGTGGCCGTGACCCAGCAGCGGCGCGAAGGGGCGGCGGCGGTGACCCGGCAGACCTTTTTGCCGCCCGTCGCAGCGCCGGTTGCGGTGCAGGCTTCCGGTTATGACCGCATGGTACGATTGAGCTGGCAACCGCCCGAGCTGGTTAACGGTGAACGCATTCTCGGCTATACCCTTTACCGCCATACCCTGGGAGAACTGGCGCCGTCCTTTCCCACCATTGGCCAGCTGGTTCAGGACACCTCCTATGAGGATTATGGCCTGACCAATGGCATCACCTATGTGTACCGGGTGCGAATGGTGGTTGATGTGCGGGGGGTGCGCCAGGAAAGTGCGGCTTCGCCGCCGGTTGAAGTGGTCCCGGAAGCGGGGAAATAACCGCCGGGAGGTGGTTTTGACATTGCTCCAAAGGTGTGCTACCAATACAATCTTTTAAACTTTGCTGGCGTCGTCAAAACTCGCCGACTGCTGCGTTGCTGCCATCGTTTCCCTGCGATGGCGTCGCTAAGTAGGCCTCATTGCTCGACAATGGCGCGCCTTGCAGGTGGCGCCTCTGGTTTGTCCGGCTCATCTGATGCTTTTGCGAAAGCAACAAACGTTGTTCATAATTAGTCGTTGCGGATACCCTGAGGTTCGGGGTCGGCAACATCTATTTCTTTTACATCTTGGAGGAAGCCATGTTCAAAGGTTCAATGGTCGCCATTATTACCCCCTTCACCCCGGAGGGCCGGGTCGATGAGGAACGCTATCGGCAGCTGATCGAGTTCCAGATCGAAAATGGGACCGATGTCATCGTTCCCTGCGGCACCACCGGTGAGTCGGCCACCCTCGATTACCAGGAACACGACCGGGTCATTCAAATCTGCATCGAGCAGGTGGCCAAACGGGTGCCGGTGATTGCCGGAACCGGCTCCAACAGCACCACGGAGGCCATCGAACTGTCCCTGCATGCCAAAGAGATGGGGGCCGATGGGGTGCTGCTGGTTTCCCCTTACTATAACAAGCCGTCCCAGGAAGGCCTGTACCAGCATTACAAGAAGATCGCCGAGAGTGTGGCGCTGCCGCAGGTGCTCTACAACGTGCCCGGCCGTACCGGCATGAACATGGAGGCCAAAACCACCATCCGTTTGGCCGAGTTCGCCAATGTGGTGGCCATCAAGGAAGCCTCCGGGAATCTTACCCAGGCGGGCGAGATTATTGCCGCCGCCGGGGATAAAATCGATGTGCTCTCCGGAGATGATTTTCTCACCCTGCCCCTGATGGCCTGCGGCGCCAAAGGGGTGATCTCGGTGACTGCCAACATTATGCCGAAAGAAGTCAAGGCCATGGTTGCCGCGATTCAGCAGGGTCGTTGGGATGAGGCCCGGCAGATGCACCTGCGGATGCTGGCGATCCACCAGGCCATGTTTATCGAATCGAATCCGACTCCGGTCAAAACCGCCGCCAGTCTTATGGGCAAGTGTGGCGCCGACGTGCGGTTGCCGCTGGTCGGTATGCAACCGGCCAACCTGGAAAAACTCCAGGGGGTGATGAAACAGTACAACCTGATTTAATACTGGTAATTGGTGACTGGTGATTAGTGATTGGGTGACAGTCAAATACCGCTAGTATCAAATACCCTTTTCACGAGGTTCTATATGATTAAAGTAGCCGTTACCGGTGCCGCCGGACGTATGGGTGGACGCATCATCACCGCCATCAAGGAGGCCGCCGGACTGGAATTGGTCGGAGCCTGCGAACGGGCCGGCCATGAAATGATCGGGCAGGATGCCGGTCTCATCGCCGGTTGTGGCGAAAGTGGGGTGGTGATCGGGGACGATCTGCGCGCAGCCTTGCAGCAGGCCGATGTGCTCATCGATTTCACCTTTCCGGAGGTGACCCTGGCCAATCTGGCCGTGTGTGCCGAGCTGGGCAAGCTGGTGGTCATCGGTTCCACCGGCTTCACCCCCGAGCAGCGCCAGCAGGCCGAGGATTATGCCACCCGGATACCGGTGGTGCTGGCGCCCAACATGAGCGTTGGGGTCAACGCCTGCTTCAAGCTGCTCAAGGAGGCGGCGCAGATCCTCGGGGACGGCTTCGATGTGGAAATCGTCGAGCTGCATCACAACAAGAAGAAGGATTCCCCCTCCGGCACCGCCGTGCGTATGGGGGAAGTGGTGGCGAGCGCCCTGGGCCGGGATTACAATCAGGTGGCCAACTACCATCGGGAAGGGATGTGCGGCGAACGGAGCAAGGAGGAAATCGGCATGCAGACCGTACGCGGCGGCGACATCGTCGGCGAGCATACGGTCTATTTCATCGGCATGGGCGAGCGCATCGAGATCAGTCATCGCGCCATGAGCCGGGACATGTTCGCTCGCGGCGCCGTTCGCGCCGCCGGCTGGCTGGTTGGTAAAGCCTCCGGACTGTACGACATGCAGGATGTGCTGGGATTGAAATAATCGGAGGAGACACCAATGATACGTCTGATACTCATGTTCCTGGTGCTGGCGATTTTTCTCGGTGGCTGTGAAACCACCAAGGGCGTCGGCAAGGATGTGCAGAAGGCCGGTGAGTGGATCGAAGAAAAAGCCAGCAAGTAATTTTAATATTCTCTCTCGCCCCTTCGCTTCGCTCAGTCGAGCACGCAGAGCTCCCAGAGAAAGGCAAAAATTGATTTTTTTCTCTCTGTTCTCTGTGCTCTTGAGCGAATGAAATGAGCGGGCGAGAACCCGATTTTACCTAACCTGAATCCCTGGAGGTTTATTTTCCCAATGGTTCGTATCAACGACAATTACCTCAAACTTAAAGCCGGCTATCTGTTTCCCGAAATCGGCCGCCGGGTCCGAGAATTCAGTGCCGCCAATCCGCAAGCCAAGGTGATCCGGCTCGGCATCGGGGCGTCAGCCTGAAGCCCTCCGAAGTCTTTATTTCCGACGGGTCCAAATGCGACTGCGCCAATATTCTGGACATTTTCGCCCTCGACAATGTGGTGGCCATCGGTGATCCGGTTTATCCGGTTTACAATGACACCAACGTCATGGTGGGTCGTACCGGCGAAGCCGACGAAAAGGGTCATTATCAGGGGATCGTTTACCTGCCCTTTACCGAAGCCAACAATTTCGTCCCCGAACTGCCTAAAGAAAAAGTCGATATCATCTATCTCTGTTTCCCCAACAATCCGACCGGGACCGTCGCCAGCAAGGCCGAATTGCAGAAATGGGTCGATTACGCCAACGACAACGGCGCCATCATTCTTTATGACGCCGCCTACGAAGCCTTTATCACCACCCCGGGGAGTCCTCACTCCATCTATGAGATCGAGGGGGCCAAGCGCTGCGCCATCGAGTTCCGTTCCTTTTCCAAGACCGCCGGCTTCACCGGGGTGCGCTGTGGCCTGGTGGTGGTGCCCGAAGAGCTGATGGGCGCCACGGCTGCAGGCGAAGCCACTTCCCTCAACAAGCTCTGGAACCGCCGGACCTCCACCAAATTCAATGGGGCGTCCTACCCGGTACAACGGGCCGCGGCTGCGGTCTATTCCGATGAAGGCTGGCGCCAGACCAAGGAAATCATCGATTACTATCTGGATAATGCCCGCATTATTCGGGAGGGGCTGACCGAAGCCGGTATTACCTGCTTTGGCGGGGTCGATTCCCCCTACATCTGGTTGAAAACCCCGGCGGGGCTTTCCAGTTGGGATTTCTTCGACAAGCTGCTGCAGGAGTGCCATGTGGTCGGTACCCCCGGTTCGGGTTTCGGTCCTTCCGGTGAAGGCTATTTCCGTCTCAGCGCTTTCGGTGATAAGGAGCAGGTCATTGAAGCGGGGGCTCGCATCAAGAGCAAATGGGGGAAAGGCTAAGTTCGAGACAATCCCGGCCCTGAAAAAATCTCACAAGATTGTTTTTCAACCGGCTGCTATAGGGCTTGTTGGGTCTGTTGCTATGAATTGAAATCCTTAGCATGCCCCGGAAAAGATGGAGGGCCCTGGTTATGTCGATGCCGGATCTGAGGGGGTTTCTGCAGCTGTTGGCAAAGCGGGGGGAGCTCTGCCGCATTTCGGCCGAGGTCGATCCGATATTGGAGATCGCCGCCATCACCGACCGGGTGGGGAAGCAGCCCGGTGGCGGTAAGGCCCTGTGGTTCGAACAGGTCAGGGGGCATGGG
>JARRKW010000141.1:0-4728 GCA_037387645.1 Desulfuromonadaceae bacterium | reverse complement strand
TATTCCTCCTCGAGATTTGTTTTGCATCTGAATCTTCAGAGTAATCCGGTTTTCGATAAGCTATTTTTTCCCTTTTAGCGTGGTAAGCAGATCCGAATACGAAACCATGGTGGAATTCGGCGAACTTTCCTCATGACCCTGCACCATATCGTTGAGCCGGATCAGACGGGTCAACCCCGGAATCAGCTGGCACCCGACCAGCAGGCCGACAAAGGCCAGACAGATCCAGGTCAACAGATCGTTTTTTCCCGACTGAATGCTCAACGAGGCATAGGACGTCGTCGCCAACGTCAGTAGCGCCAGAATGCCGCTTTTGATAGTGCTGTTCATCGCCATCCCCATGGATACGAGGTTCTGAACCTTCCCTGTGTCCCGTTCGGTTGGTCCTTTTAGATCATTCTGTGGCATTTTGGTCGCTGACAAGGCGCATCGACACAGGCCTAGCCTGCGACATAACGCAGACAGCAGGCCAAAGGGCCGGAATTAATGTATGGAATCAACCCATCGGGACACTGGCATAACCAGTCCAGCTTTTTTGCATCGGCCGTGCCATTCTTTGCAAATTATCATCCATGCAATCTAACTGTTTGATTTTTCCATACTTTGCCGACAGCTGTCGCGGATTAAAAGAAGGGGATTGCCTGAGCGCCGTATGTAAAAAATTACCTTCGGGCCGAGTTTTCGCCTGAAAAAATTCTTCTTTGATTTTACAACCGGGCCAAATCACTGGAAAAATAAATAATACAAAAACATTTTACCAAATGGATAAAAAAATATACGGGCGACATGTTTTCAGTAAAAGCGCTGCCCGTTTTATACGGTGCCCAAACCGGCAGGGCAATCAGTCCGACGGGTCTGTGCCATCGGCATCAAGCAGTCAGATATTTATCGTCATTATTGACGACTAATAGCAAAATAATGTCATTTTTTCGACAAAAATGACGATTTTCTAATGCCGGCGGGCGTTATTTTTCTCGCAAACTCTGGCGAATAGGTTTATGCTTTAAACACAACTCGCCAAAGGAGACGACATTGAGCATCGAACCCCAGATGAGCGACAAAGCCATCCTGGCCGAAATCGGCCACCGCCTGGGACGGCGGCGCGTGGCCCTGGAACTGACCCAGGCCGACCTGGCCCGGGAGGCCGGGGTTGCCAAACGCACCGTGGAGCGGATCGAGGCCGGGGCATCGACCCAGCTCGCGACCCTGATCCGCATGCTGCGGGTTCTGGAACTGTTCGGCACCCTGGAACAACTGATCCCCGAACCGGGCCCAAGCCCCATGGAGCTGCTGAAGCTGCGGGGCAAGGAACGGCAGCGGGCCTCGTCCAAGAGACACGCGAAGGCGGCGGAAAAAGAGTGGTCCTGGGGGGATGAGGAGTGAGCACGGTCGCCGAAGTCAAACTCTGGGGGCGCACCATCGGCGCCGTCGCCCTGGCGGAGGGCGCCGATGTAGCCAGCTTCGAATACGATCCGGCCTTTGTCCAAAGCGGCATCGAGATCGCGCCCCTGACCATGCCGCTGGCGCGCCGGATTTACTCCTTCCCGGCGCTGGCGCGGGAAACCTTTCACGGCCTGCCCGGCCTGCTCGCCGATTCCCTCCCCGACCGTTTCGGCAATATCCTGATCAACGCCTGGCTGGCGACCCAAGGCCGCCAGCCCGAATCCTTCAATGCCGTGGAGCGGCTGTGCTATACCGGAACGCGCGGCATGGGGGCCCTGGAATATGCCCCCCTGCTGGGCCCGCCCAGAGCCCGCCGGGCCGAACAGATAGAGATCGGCAGACTGGTCGAACTCGCCTCCGAAATCCTGACCCATCGCAACAACCTGCAGGCCTCCTTCAAGGATGCCGGCAGCCGCAAGGAAGGCCTGCGGGACATTCTGCGGGTCGGCACCTCGGCCGGAGGTGCGCGAGCCAAGGCGGTCATCGCCTGGAATCCGCAGACCAACGAGGTCCGTTCCGGACAGGTCAAGGCCGACCCGGGCTTTGAGCACTGGCTGCTCAAATTCGACGGCGTCTCCGGCAACAGGGACAAGGAACTGGAGGACCCCAGGGGGTACGGCGTCATCGAATACGCTTATCACCGCATGGCCACGGATGCCGGCATCACCATGAACCCCTGCCGGCTGCTGGAGGAAAACGACCGGCGCCACTTCATGACCAAACGTTTCGACCGCCTGGCCAACGGCGGCAAACTGCATATGCAGTCCCTCGGCGGCCTGGCCCATTTCGATTTCAATCTGGCCGGAGCCTATGCCTATGAGCAGGCCCTGTTGGTCATCCGCCAACTCGGTCTCACCATGGATACCGTCGAAGAGCAATTCCGGCGCATGGCCTTCAACATCATCGCCCGCAACCAGGATGATCACGTTAAAAACATCGCCTTTCTGATGGACAAAGCGGGAAACTGGTCGCTGGCACCGGCCTTCGACATAACCTACAGCTTCCAGCCGAGCGGAAAATGGACCTCGATCCACCAGATGACCCTGAACGGCAAACGCGACGGCTTTACCCGGGAGGACTTCCGGACCTGTGCCGAGGCGGCGTCGATGCGACGCGGACGGGCCGAAACGATCCTGGCGGAAGTCAAGGCGGTGGTATCCCGCTGGCCGGAATATGCCGAGGAGGCCGGGGTTGCGGCCAACTGGCGGGAACAGATCGGGCGCAACCTGCGTCTGGAGGGGGTTTGAAGCGACCAGCCCATGTCCGTCCGTATCCCCTCGGGACCAAAAACTTCCCGAGAAGGTGACGGAATACAGCTCTTTTGGCAAAAAAACCAAAGTGGCTTCCTCGAAGGTTCCTTCTTTTTGACAATGGCCCTTTTCCGCCGGTTCACGGATTCAAGAATTGACTTCCTCTCTTTTTGGTTTTATTTATTGGTCAGTTTTTATTTTCTCCTGGGGTGAATTCACGCGAGGGACAATGCAAAATCGGCGCTACCATAAAAAAGAGCCATCCGACCTGAAAGAGGTCCGGATGGCTTTTCCGGTTTTGACACCAGCAGGGTGTTTTCAAAAATCGGAGAGGGCATGGCCGTAGGCGCAACCTCCCTTCGGGGGACGATGGCCGATATTGTAACTTAGCCTCCGGCAAGCCCGCACTACGGGTTTCTCGCCCCAGCCGCAATCGTTAGGTAGAAACATGAAAAAAACCATATCCAGCCTCATTGTTCTGCTTTTTCTAAATGTCAATGCCTTTGCTGAAGTTACCCCCGGCGGGACAGGGATGCTTTTTGGCCGCAACCACTCCTTCAACTTCACGGCCCCTCCAGGCTGGGTGCTCGACAATGAAAGTGGAGTGCGCCAGGGAGTCCATATGATTTTCTATCCGGCAGGACAAACCTGGGCAGCAAGTCCCATCATTGCGTACGGGCAGTCGGCAACCAAAAACGAGCAAACGCAAAACGTCGCCGATCAAGTCCGCTTCACCGTGGAAAATTTCATGGCCAATGGAAGTCCCAGCCATATTGCCAACCGGCAAGAACCCTTCAGTCTTCCGGACGGCACCATTGCTGATATCTATTTTTACGAAGGTGATCAGTGGGGCAACTATGAGGCTGTTGGTTATTTTGACGAGAAAGAAACGATAAATTTTCTTGTTTACAATGCAAAGAATCTAGAACTGTTTGAACAAAACCTGCCAAAGTTCTATGAATTGTTAAGCACATATAAAAATTTGTACGCAGAAATGGAAAACCCCGCGGTTTTTCCCGAATATCTGCGTTACGCCAAAGAAGATTCCGGCTCGACCGAAGGCAACGCTTACGAAATGAGGGTGACCGAAACCATCGGCCCAAAGATGGTGGACATCATTCAAGGCTGTCTCTCATATGTCGGCGAGCACGACGTTAAACCTTTCGATCTGGTTGAAAAGATTGAAAAAAACGGCAGGGTGTCAGAAAGCTATATCATGCCGCACAATGCCCTGACAACATGCTTTAAAGGCCAGTTATCACAACTGGCCTATCCGGAACATTCCTTTGACAGATTCTATTTCCATATCAATTTAGAGTTCAAATAGCAACATAACACCCAGCTTGTGCGATTGCCGAAACACGCAGCGCAAGAGCACCCTGTCCTAAGTTTTGATTTCTTTGTCGGTGATGAACATTGCCCGCAAAAGAAAGTAGTTGATGGTTCCGATGAAAAGATATTACATGGTTATGGGCTTGTCCTTTTAATTTCTGCTTCAGCAATGTCAATTGTTTCAACAATTGTGCTTTCTTCAAAAATACTAGTTTCTTTTGACCCATCGTCTTTCTTTATTGTGTAGGCTGAATCTTCTTGATTCACACGACCACGATTGGCACCACCTCTATCTGCTTGCTGTCCTACGCTTAAAGCGGTACGTTGCCATACAGCCTCCAGGGACTTACTACCCGGCGGCTGGCCAACCTTCCGGGGCGGGCATCCCACCCGCTGGATTACACGACCTTGCCCGGCCGCACTTGAGACCTGCCCCCTCGTACTCTCTAATCAATTAAACTTAATTGTCTGCATGATTGGTTCAAGCTTGCTTAAACCCTGATCATTTTGATAAGTCAAAATGATCAGTAATGCATGTTGCTCAACTATTGTGGCATATTGCTTTTGAAAACTTGTTACACCACCCATTTCTATCATCATTTCAAATACATCAAAAGTTTTCCCGGAAATTGTTTCCTCATAAATATCTCTCGGAAATGAAACATTTAAAGCGCTATAACTCAGCAATTTTTTAGTATGAAAA
>JARRKW010000140.1:0-4729 GCA_037387645.1 Desulfuromonadaceae bacterium | reverse complement strand
GCGCAGGCTGTGAGACCACTCCCGGGCGAAATCCCGTTGAAGATAGCGGTTCAGGGCCAGGGTCAAGAGCATGGCGATCAACGCGCCGAGACTGGCCAGGGCCATATCCTTCTGGGCGTCCCAGACATCCCCCTGGGTGCCCAGATAGGCCACGCCCAATTCCCCGCCGAAAATTTCCGCCGCTCCCCATTCAATGAGTTCGTACAACATGGAGGTGGACATGGTGAAATCGAGGGGCAGGAAATAGCCCCAGAACCCCTTGGCATCAGCGACCCGCAGATACATCTCCCGCATGGGATAGGCGAGCAGCAGGCCATAGGCGAAGTGTACCAGCCGATCGAAATTGTTGCGCTGCCAGCCGACCAGTTGGTTGAAGCCGATGCCGGTCAGAGCACGGAACCAGTCATCGTAGGGAACCTGGGCGTAGGTGTAATGGGAACCGATTTCGTGAATGGCGAGAAAGATGAAGATCAGGGTATAGGAGATGCGGGAGAGGGGAAACCGGCGATAGGTGGCGACCAGAACGACCAGGGCCAGCAGCACCAGCACGTTCTCCAGCAGCCAGTCCTGACGATCGTAGACGTCGAAGGCGAGAAGGCCGCACTCAAGCAGAAAGGGGAGGATCAGCAGGGCCAGATAGCGGCCGTGGGGAATGGCAAGAAGGGTCGGCATGAAAATAGATCTCCGTGGGTTGCGAAGAGAGCGTTGTCCGGTTTCCGGGAAGTGGGTACAACGGAGCTCTTCTACTCAAACGGATGGGTCCGACTTCGCTCATGTGATCTGAGCGTCTCAGGACTTTTTCACAAACTCCGATTTCAATTGCATGGCACCGAAGCCGTCTATTTTGCAATCAATGTTGTGATCGCCCTCGACCAGGCGGATGTTGCGAACCTTGGTGCCGACCTTGAGGGCCGAGGAAGCCCCCTTGACCTTGAGGTCTTTAATAATGGTGACGGAATCACCATCTTCCAGCAGGTTGCCGTGGGCGTCCCTGACCACGAGTTGATCATCGCTATTGTCGGCGGTGGCAGCGATGGCCCATTCATGGGCACATTCCGGACAGATATAGAGACTGCCGTCGGCATAGGTATAGGTGGAACCACATTCCGGGCAATTGGGTAAGTCAGACATGGAATTTCCTTGTTTTTGTCAGGGGGAAATGATTCCCCTGTCTAATAAGGGTTGTTTCATCAGTCTCTCCCCGGGTGACCGGGGAGAGACGGGGGTACTGTTACGCACATTCGCTGTAGCCGCAGGCATGACAGACACAGCAGCCGCCTTCATGTTCCACGGGGCCCCCGCATTCGGGACAGGCGCCGCCGTTCTGCTTGACGGCGATGCCATCTTCACCGTAGTGGGCCATGTGCATCTGGATGGCTTTGGCCACGGCGTCGGCGCAGGAGGTGACCCGGTTATCGCCAAAGCCGGACGGCTTATGGCAGGTGATGCCGATCATCTGCTTGACCGCTTGGCGGGCCTGCACGCCACTGCGCCAGGCCAGGGACACCAGTCGGCCGATGGCTTCACACTGACTGGCGGCGCAACCGCCGGCCTTGCCCATGGTGGTAAAGAGTTCGAACAGACCATCGTTGTCTTCGTTGATGGTGACGTAAAGAGGGCCGCAGCCGGTTTCCATCTGATAGGTGGTACCGCGCAGGGCCCGTGGCCGTTCCCGTTTGCGACCGGTCTTCTTGGTTTCCCGGGGTACCGTGTCTTCCGGAGCTTTCTCGGTTTTGGCGACCGAGAGGACCTGTTGGTCGCGGGAGCCGTCGCGGTAGATGGTGACCCCTTTACAACCCTGTTGGTAGGCCAGTCGGTAGACGGTGGAGACATCCTCTTTGGTGGCGTCGGCGCAGAAGTTGACGGTTTTGGAGACGGCGTTGTCGGTATATTTCTGAAAAGCCGCCTGCATACGAATATGGTCTTCGGGGGTGATGTCGTGGGCGGTGACAAACAGGCGACGCACGTCCTCGGGAATCTGGACGATATCCTTGACGGAGCCGCGTTCGGCGATGATTTTCATCAGTTCCGGAGAGTAGAACCCCCGTTCCCGGGCGATTTGCTCGAACAGGGGATGAACCTCGACCAGGACGTCGTTATCGAGCACCTGACGGACATAGGAGACGGCGAAGAGGGGTTCGACGCCGCTGGAGGCACTGGCGATGATGGAGATGGTGCCGGTTGGGGCAATGGTCGTGCTGGTGGCGTTGCGCACCGGTTTGCCCCCCTTGACGTCAAAACAGCTGCCTTTGAAATTGGGGAAGGGACCCCGTTCGGCGGCCAGTTCCATGGAGGTCTTCCGGGCTTCATCGGTAATGAACTTCATCAGTTTTTCGCCCAATTCCACCGCCTCATCGCTGTTGTAGGGGATGCCCAGCAGGATCAGCAGATCGGCCCAGCCCATGACTCCAAGGCCGATTTTGCGATTGGAGCGGGTCATTTCGGCGATTTGCGGGATGGGATAATTGTTGACCTCGATGACGTTGTCGAGGAAGCGGGCCGATAGTTGCACCACTTTCTTTAGCTGTTCCCAGTTGAAGGTTCCATCCTGACAGAACCGGGTCAGATTGATGGAACCGAGATTACATGATTCGTAGGGAAGCAGAGGCTGTTCGCCGCAGGGATTGGTGGCTTCGATCTCGCCGATATGCGGCGTCGGATTGTCGCGGTTGAGGCGGTCGAGGAAGATGATGCCGGGCTCGCCGTTGCTCCAGGCCAGATCGACAATATGTTCGAATACCTTGCGCGCCGGCATGGTTTTGACCATGTTTTTGTTGCGCGGGCTGATGAGGTCGTATTCGCCGTCCTTTTCCACCGCCTCCATGAAGGCTTCGGTCATCCCTACGGAAATATTGAAATTGGTCAACACCCGCTGATCCCGTTTGGACATGATGAAATCCATGATGTCGGGGTGATCGACCCGCAGAATACCCTTGTTGGCACCGCGGCGCGTGCCGCCCTGTTTGATGGTCTCGGTGGCGGCGTCGAAGACTTTCATGAAGGACAGGGGGCCGGAAGAAACGCCGCTGGTCGATGCGACCACGTCCCTGGCCGGGCGGATGCGGGAAAAGGAGAAGCCGGTGCCACCGCCGCTTTTGTGTATCAGAGCGGTCTGTTTGATGGCTTCGAATATTTCCTCCATGGAGTCCCCCACCGGCAAAACGAAACAGGCCGACAGCTGACCCAGCTCGCGGCCGGCGTTCATCAGGGTGGGAGAATTGGGCAGAAACTCAAGGGTGGTCATCATCCGATAGAATTCTTCTTCCAGTGCTTGCGCATCCTGGCCGGTTTTCAGCAGGGTTTCCGCCGAAGCGATGGTTTTTGCCACCCGACGGAACATGTCGGCCGGTGACTCAAGAACCTTTCCGTCGGCATCGCGTTTGAGGTAACGGCGCTCCAGCACGGTGACGGCATTGGCAGCGAGAAGGGGAGCAGAGGAGGTGGCAGGGTTTTTCATGGATTCCATCCCTTGTTCAAAATTAGCCATGTGATTGAAAGACAGATTGCCTACATTGTGTATCCGGGAAAGGTTAAACCACAATATGTCGTATCTGTCAATCGGTGATCCATTGATTGAGTAAATATAATCTTTCCGCCGTGACGGCCTCTTATTATAAAATTATAATTTGATGGGTGTTCGGTCTTTACAGAATTGGAGCGGCTGTGCTATCTATAAAGACTATGTTAAATTCCTTACTTGTGTGCAAAAGTGCAGGGGAGCCTCCCGGACAACGAATGGAATCTATGTCGAAACATGAATCCTGTCGGAGGGAGATCGAGGAAGAAATCAAAAGCCTGAAAGATGTGCTAAGTGTGGCTCAGGTCGTGGTTTCTTCTCTGGATCTGGACGAAGTATTGCTGAATATCCTCTACAGCGCCATGGCGGTCATGGACATGCCTGCCGGCAGTGTCGCCATTTATGACGAGCCACTCAATCAACTTTCCCTGCATGCCCATGCCGGCCTGAGTTCGGAATTTCTCGATCTCTACCGTTGGCCGGCCAAAAAAGGCACACTTATTCGTCAAGTTCTGGATGATGGGGAAATCTTCATTATTGAGGATATGGCCCGGTCCGAAGAAAAAAACGACCCCCTGGTGTTGCAGGAAGGGATCGCGGCCCTGGTGGCCGTACCGCTGAAAATCCAGAACAAAATTGTCGGTCTGATCTGTGTTGACGATTTCAAACCGCGTACTTTTTCGAAAAATCGCTTGAACATCCTTTCCATTCTGGCGTCTTTTGCCGCCATGAGTATTGACAACGCCTGTCTGCACCAGCGCACCCATCATCTGGCCGTGACCGATGGTTTGACGGGTCTGTATAACCACCGGCAATTCTGGTTGATGCTCAAGGAGGAGATGACCCGGGCGCGTCGCTATGCTAAACCGTTGACGTTGCTCATGTTCGATATCGATAATTTTAAAGAGTTTAACGATAAATATGGTCATTTCAAAGGCGATAAAGCCTTGCTGGCGGTATCTGAGATTTTCCGTGAATCGATGCGTGAATGTGATATGGTTTTTCGTTACGGTGGCGAAGAGTTTATTGCCATTCTGCCCGAAACCGGTCTGGAGGTCGCGCTCAAAGCCGCCGAACGGGCGCGACAAGCCATTGAAGAGCGCAGTCCGCTGTTGCTGGCTGATTTTGCCGATCGGGGGGTGACGGTCAGTGTCGGCGTCGCTTCCTATCCTCACGACGGTGAAGACCGGGAAGCCCTCCTGAATCTGGTGG
>JARRKW010000139.1:0-6649 GCA_037387645.1 Desulfuromonadaceae bacterium | reverse complement strand
CGGTCAAGGCCGCCGTGTCGGCCATAAGCCAAAGGAAAGAAGAGGGAGATAGGCTAAAAAGAATGGCCACGGAGAGAACTGTCCCTAGATTGAAAAACGTTGCAGCAATGATCTTTCTTGATGACCCGGCTGTTCCTCCCTGGAATCTCGCACTAAGAAGCTTCAACGTCCACACGAAAGGGACTAGAGCCAGAGGAATGAGTAGCAATGGGTAAAGCCAGGTCGAACCTACGGTCGGCGGGTAGAACAAGAGAATTACCAACCCACCCAGCGCTAGCGGAATGCCGGCAACAAGCAGAAAAATAGCATAGTTGTCCTTTTTTGCCGCAGCTGGAGGATATTCCAACATCCCAATAATTCCAGGATCGACAGTTGCATTGCGAGCCATAGAGAGAATCAGCCGAATGCAATCTAGGTATTCCTTTTTGGAGGATGATTTTATGATCAGTTCATTTACGCCTCCGGTGTATCTTACGGCGACCGAACCGTAACCGGCAATAACGAGACTTTCAGTCGTTAAGCTTGTAATACGGTCCCAGATAATCTTCTCTCCTTTGCGAAAAATCCCCTCGCGGGTTACTTCTATGTCTCGATAACAAACCGTCTCGATCTGAAGGGGCTTCAACAACTCAAGCCTACGAAAAAAATCCTGCGATTTCTTTTCTGGAACCATTTTTCGGAGAATTGCTATTGCATCTTCCCCACCATCAAGGGCGTCAATGGCAAAAATCCATTCACGGTTTTTCCCCTGATCAGAAGAGATGATCAGCTTAACTGTCCTCTGCAGTTTCCCCTTATAGGATTGCTCGGCCACCGACATTCCCTGAATGGAATGCCATGCAACGAAGTCACTCCGAAAAAATCGGGTTAGTTTTTGCTCAATTCCCTGCTCAGAAAAAGTTAGAACCGGCTGCCACAGGAGCCATGCGCTATAAAGGCATAAAAGGAAAAAAAGGATGGAAAATGTGCCTAAAACAGTTACCCCTTCTGTAGGCATATCCGAGATATTGAAAGGGAGGGATTTCAAGCAGAATATTAATATTAAGATTAAGGATAGCATCATCAAGAGAATAACGGTCCACAGAAACTTCATGGCCCTCTGATAATAGAAGTTTTGCTGAGCGAGGGGAAATGAACCTGGAGCAGGAAATTTCTCGGTAGATAGAGAGTGAAAGGAAACATCCAGAGATTGGACCTCTTTTCCCTCAAACGATTCGACAATCCGGCATAGTGCTCCGGATTTTTCAAAAGAAGTCTTTCCATCTATGGCCGCAGCATAGCTGAGGCCATGTTTTATCAGCGTTTTCTCTCCGGACCGAAACATCAGGTTTATATTCTCCTGAGAGATCCCGAAAAGCTCTTTGAGGTTCATCTTTACCTCGTCAATCGTCCTTCTTTCGTCAATCAGACCTTCGAATAGCAGTGAGTACTTTTTTTCCATTGTTTCCTCCATTTTCCCGATATCATCTCAAATTCATAAAGAGAAAAAGAGAAAAAACGTCCCTTACATTTCCCCATTCACCAGTTCTAGTTATTGCAGCCCAGAGTCCTCTTCATACAGCCACTTGCCCCGCAGTGTGGCACGACTGACAGCTTTTGTTGAATTGGCCAGACCTCGATTCCTCTTAATCGACAGATGCGTGACACAAAGTCTACACCCACGTCATGCGCAAGGATCTGAATTCGGTGAACAGTCCCCTGGATCAGCTGTAAAGCAGCCGGAATCCCTCTGCCGAAACGCAAAAAACCACCCAACCCTTTATCAGGTTGGATGGCTCATCCAGGTCGACGACAATGGCTCATGGTCCGTTTCCCTCATATAAATTTCACAGCATAAAAAACATACCCTTATTAAATAGTTCCAAACGGCCGGTTAGTCAACTGCAAATTCCCTGTGGCGACCCATCCGACAATGTATTTGCGTCCTCAAGAACGTCTCCGCTATCCCAAATAGGTTTCATAGTAGAATTCCAGATGCAACTACAGTTGCGGCCTGCGTTTTTGGCTTCGTACAATGCGAGGTCCGCGCGATTGATCGACTCCTCAACACTGACGACAGGATCGATCATGGTAATGCCAAATGATGCAGTGACCATGATCGGCTTTGGTTCGTCTTCGCCGATGTCAAGTGTAGCCGATCCATTGCGCAAACGTTCAATTATATTCGAGAGTGTCTGAAGATTGGTACCCGGAAAAGACAGTAGAAATTCCTCACCACCATATCGGTAAACTCGGTCGTACCGCCTCAGATGCTGTTTAATATAGCTCACCCAGACAACGAGCATTTTGTCTCCGACAGAATGACCATAGGTATCGTTGATCACCTTGAAATGATCCAAGTCCATCATCACGATGCCGCATTCATGAACGCTACGCTTGACCAACTCGCGTTGTTCCCGCAGCCGGGTAAGCATGCCGGTTCGGTTTTCGGCACCCGTCAACGGATCGCGATTATGGAGTAATTCTTCGACTTCCTGTTTGAGTGAATAAATTTCCAGGTGCAAACGATCGACAGTATTTATAAAACTATCATAGTCCTTCTGGGAACCTAACGCCTCGCTTGTCGAAGCAAGAAGCAACCGTGCTGCAAGCTGATGCAGGCGGCGGTGCTCAGTCTCGATCGCTAAAAATGCCGGGTGATCCCGAAGTGCCTGAGGCGGCGAAAGGTAATACCACTGGCCAAATCGACAATGACGATAAGCATCATCTGCTACGTCTCGATTATCGTAAGGTAATCGACAGATTATTGTTCGGGTGAGGTCCTTGGCCCACTGCTCATGGTTGTAAATAGCTTGATCCAGTTGCTGCAATGTCGACTGCAACTCATGCATCTCAAAATTATAAAGCATAGAAGTTTCCTTCAATTGCTTGCGAACGGATAGCAATAAGCAGCGACGCTACACAGAACAATTTAGAAGTAGGAAATAGGGTCTCAATATCTGACAAATGCTGTCAAAAGTTGAGATCTGCCCCCTAACGGCTTCTCCTTACGGGACATGAAAAGAGGGTAGCGCAGAATGGGGAAATGTCTAGGACGTCCCCTTAACAACTCACCTGATTAACGATTTCTTTAAAGTCACTTTCTTTTATCACTCGAATTTGTTGTCCTTTTGCTATTAACTGTTCTGCTTTTAAATGTTTTGTGCTTTTTGTTTTACCAGCTAATTTTGTAATGTCCTGATCGCCAACAACTAGTAAGGTTGTCTTTTTTGTTACACCTGAGGCCACTGTGCACCCTATACTTGCTGCAAGATCGGCAGCTTCTCGACGAGGAATCTCCAACGCTCCCGTAAAAACCAAAACCTCTCCGTATAATTCTCCTTCTGGATTTCCATCTCTTTTAATGGCCGATCCACTTGAAAAACTTGTCGGATCAATCGGTTGCTTTACTCTTTTCAACCATGCCTCTATATCCAAACCTGTTTTTTCGGTGGCGGCTATTATTACCTGACCAGATGCTTTGGCATCTTCTAAAGCATCGTGGTGTTTAAATTTATATCCTATCATTTCGCACACATTGGCTAAACCGTAACCCCTCCATGCACATTCTTTCCATGTGCGACGGGCTACTCTTGCTGAGTCAAGCCATATGGTTTGTATTGGATTTAAAGAGTATTTTTCGAAGGCTCGACCAATCGATACACGATCAAAATGTGTATGGCTGACACAAACAGCTCCTGACATAAAATTTGATAGATCTGATAGTACCTCTGAAAACTTCGGTGCACCAGCAACATCTTCTTCAGTAATTCCGTGAATTCCAATGTTGATAAAATCAAAATAATCTTCAGGGTCGATAAGTGAAGACCACTCATCAATTAACTGAGAATTCTGGTATTTTGCTATACCAATTTGGCATATTGATGCCATATCTGCATTTGCCGTTTCTACATCAATCGCTATAAATTCCATCAGTATTCCTTTTTCGCATAACGGCAGGCATCAGCGGGCGCGCGCTTTTTGCGATCCGCGCGAAGTCGGGGACGCCCATGCAATTATGCGTTTCCGTCTGGTCCTACGATATCTAATTCTCTGACGAGACGAGATCCCCTCTTAACAGCGCGACTTACCGCCGATTGCGTCAGGCCAATTTTGCCAGCAATTGCAGTCGTCGTCATCCCCAGGTTTTGCACCGCCCAGTAACAAAGCAGGCTGCGCACTTGCACCCGATAGGGTTGTTTACCGGTGGTCAGGATTTCCCTTGGCGGTAAATCAAAATGAGAGGCCACTCACTCGACCAAAACATCAAAGGTAACTCCCTGTTTACCGAAATGCGGCTGTGGCGGTAATGATTCCTGGGCTTGGGCCAGTGTGGCCTCTACAAAATCTCCATCCCCCAAGATGCGTTCATCGCTCTTTTGATGGGCACCTTCTGATGCCTGTTTTTTCAGCCCCTTCCTGCCACCAACACTGCGGATCAATCCACCACCGATCAAATCCGGTCGCTTCCCCTGCTTTACACCATCGGCGACAAATCTGGCGTAACATTGTCGGGCTATGGGTAGCTTCCGACTAAAATGTTCCAGAATTTCGGAAGAAACCTGCCATTCGGTTACTCTTTTTTCCAGCAAATGACCATGACCGCACCAGAAATAACCAGCTAGCTCCTCAAGCGAAGAGACCTGCCAGTCACGTAGCGGATTCAGATGGATATAACGCACCGGGCGCGTCTATGCGAGATTGTCTGGGCATAGCGAAATTATATTATGCATGCATGTTTTGCCAATTGGGGGAAACGCATAATTGCATGGGCATCCCCCCCGACCGATGCAAATTTCCAAAATGGTTTTATGTTCATACATTTGGCAAGCTTCCGGAACCTGACGATCACCACAGATTCTGCTGACGCGCCCCAAAACCAGATACAGCCGTCTGAAAAAAATACTTGACAAGCAAAATCTTTTGTCTATTTTAATTATCTAATTGCTAATATTAAGTAGCTTTAATCATCTGCCATGTATTCAGTATACGATATGTTTTGTGGATTTCAAAGGAGGGGTTGCGCGTGGATTTTAGGGATAAGCGCGTTGTTATTACCGGCGGCAGTGGCGGAATCGGTAGCGGGCTGGTCAGATCCTTTTGTAAGTCCGGTGCGAAAGTAGCGTTCTCCTATTTCCGAAGTTGCGACTGCGCGTTGGCGCTGGAAGAGGAAGTTCGCACTACCGGGGGCTCGGCAAAGGGGTTTCAGCTGGATGTCTCCGATGTTGCCCAAGTCGAAGCGGCCTTGGCGCCGATCAAAAACTATTTGGCGGGCCCGGTCGATATTTTGATCAACAATGCCGGGATCGTCAAAGATGGTTTACTGCTCAACATTCCCCACCAAAATTGGCTTGATGTCATCAACACCAACCTGAACGGTCTTTTCTTTGTCTCACGGCTTTTCATTGCCGATCTTTTCGAGATAAAACGGGGCTCGATTATCAATATCAGCTCTGTCTGCGGCCTCAAGGGCCTCCCCGGTCAAATTAATTACAGCGCCTCCAAAGCGGGCGTCATCGGCCTTACCAAATCCCTCGCAAAAGAATTAATGCCCTTCAATATTACTGTTAACGCGGTTGCCCCGGGGTTCATCGATACGGATATGACCCGCAATATGAGCAAACGTCAAATCACCGCCCGAATCAGCGAGATTCCGGCCAAAAGGTTGGGCACCGTTGAAGAGGTTGTGGGAGCGGTCGAATTTCTCGCTTCCGACAAAGCACGCTATATCACCGGACAAGTTCTCGCAGTAGATGGCGGCTACACCGCCTAAACTCTAAGGAGGGAGAGAGCAGATGCGCAGGGTTGTGATTACCGGACTGGGAGTCGTAACTCCCATTGGCATTGGCACCGATCGTTTCTTCAAGGCAATGACCGTCGGAAAAAGTGGGATTGGAAAGGCGGTGGGATTCTCGACCGATCTCTACCGCACCTGTATGGTCGGAGAGGTAACGGACTTCGTCGATACCAGAGAACAATGGGGACGCTGCTCCCAGCTTGCCGTGGCTGCCGCCGCCGAAGCACTGACGGACTCAGGGTTGCTCGACGACAACTCCGTTTCCGGGGAGGAGATAGGGGTATCCATAGGTACCCTCATCGCAGAAGCCCAGGTCCTGGAAAAGATCGACGAAACCTGGGCGCGATCCGGTTTTGCCGCCGTTGACCCCGACGAACTCAAGCGCTTCCCGACCTATTCGGTATCGAACAACGTCGCCAATGCTTTTCGTTTGCGGGGACCCAACGTCATGATCCCCACGGCTTGTGCCGCTGGCAACTATGCCATTGCCTATGCCTGTGACCAAATCCGGTTTGGTAACGCCCGGGCCATGGTGGCCGGTGGCAGCGATGCCATTTCGCAAATCATTTATACCGGATTCAATCGGCTCTTGTCATTGTCTCCCGACTGTTGTCGTCCATTCGACAAAAACCGGAAAGGTTTGATCGTGGGTGAAGGGGCGGGCATGTTGGTTCTTGAGGATCTTGACAATGCTCGAAGACGCGGAGCGACCATATACGCCGAGGTATACGGTTATGGGATGACCTGCTCAGCTTACCACATGACCGCGCCCCATCCGGAGGGATTGGGTGCCGCGCGAGCCATGGGCATGGCCTTGGAACAGGGGGGTGTCGACCGCACGAAAATTGATTATATCAGCGCCCATGGCACAGG
>JARRKW010000138.1:0-4969 GCA_037387645.1 Desulfuromonadaceae bacterium | reverse complement strand
AACATAGCCCTCATGCTGCTTTCCATTATGCTGCTCAGCGGTTGCGCTCTGAACCAGCCCTCCTTCAGCGAAACCGAACCGCTCCCGGAAACCACGTCGGTTGTGATCGAACCGGTCACTCCGGCCAGCACCGGTTCCCTCTGGACCCAACAGCGCGGCAGCCTGTTCTACGATACCAAGGGACGCAATGTCGGCGATATCGTGACCGTGGCCATTTATGAAGTCGAAGTCTACCCCAACGGGAATCTGCGTATCACCGGCGCCAAAACGGTCACCGTTAACAGCGAAAAGCAGATCGTCAAACTCACCGGCATTGTACGGCCTTCCGATATTTCGGCGCAAAATGTGGTCGATTCGCAAAACATCTTGGATGCCCGTATTGCCTATACCGGCAAAGGGGTCGTCAGCGACAAACAGCAACAGGGCTGGCTGATGCGGGTGGTCGATAACGTCTGGCCGTTCTAGCCCGCCGGCTGAGTCCGGAAGATGTAACTGGGGCAAAACCAAAAACAGGGGCCACCAAGAAATTTCTGAACCTGAATCCCCTCGACTGCCTCATCTGCCGTCAGGTTTTTGACAAAGGATGGTATCATGGCCGGAAGAATAAAATATTTCATCTTCCTCGGATTGTTAGCGACCCTGATGTTCTGTGCCCCGGCGACGGCGGCCCGGATCAAGGATCTCGCCACCATCGAAGGCGTACGGGACAATCAGCTCTACGGCTACGGTCTGGTGGTCGGTCTCAACGGTACCGGCGACGGCGACGGTACGGAATTCACTGTGCAGTCGTTGGTCAACATGATGGAACGTCTCGGGGTTACCGTCGATCGCGATGAAGTCAAAATCAGCAATGTCGCTGCCGTCATGGTAACCGCGACGCTCCCGCCCTTTGCTCGAGCCGGCAGCACCCTCGACGTGCAGGTTTCTTCCATCGGCGATGCCTCCAGCCTGGCCGGAGGCACCCTGCTGATGACCCCGTTGAACGGCCCTGACGGCAATGTCTACGCCGTGGCCCAGGGGGCGCTGGTGGTTGGATCGCTGGCCTTTGGCGGCAAAGCGGCCAAAGTACAGACCAATCATCCGACCGTCGGTCGGATTCCAGGCGGCGCCCTGGTCGAACGCGAAGTCGCGTTTGAACTGGGCAACCCGGACGCCCTGGTTTACCGCCTGAAAAACGCCGATTTTACCACCGCCGCCCGCCTGAATAATGCGGTAAACAGTCGCTTCGGCGTGGCTATCGCTCACCCCCTCGACAGCGGCAGCATCCGCATCCAGGTTCCCGAGGGATATCGCGGCCGGACTGTTGCCTTTATCGCCGACCTGGAGAGCATCGAGGTCGCTCCCGATCAGATGGCCCGCATCGTGGTTAATGAAAAAACCGGAACCATTGTCATGGGCGAAGAGGTCCGTATTTCAACGGTGGCGGTTTCCCACGGCAATCTCAACCTGGTCATAACCGATGACGACCAGGTGTCGCAACCCAATCCCCTGGCCCAGGGAGAAACCAAGGTGGTTCCACGCACCACGGTCAATGTTGCCGAAGAAAACGGTGAACTGGTGGTTCTGGAAAAAGGGGTCAGCATCGGCGATGTCGCCCGCAGTCTCAATGCCATCGGTGCCAGTCCCCGGGACCTCATCGCCATCTTTCAGGCCATCAAGGCGGCGGGTGCTCTTTATGCCGACCTGATCATACTCTAAAGGGATGGTAGCCTTGAGGAATTTAGGCTGAAAAAACGACTATTTTAGCACCAGAACCCCGTCAGCCTTCAGTCTCCAACCTTTATCCGGAGTCCACTGATGAAACTAAAACAACTCGATCCGTCGCTGCTGCTGACACAATCCCCCAAAACGGTAAATGCCAAAGCCACGGATCGCCAGGACACCGAGGCATTGCGAAAAAACTGTCAGGAGTTTGAGGCGATCTTTGTTCAGTCCATGTTCAAAGCCATGCGTTCGACCGTCCCTGATGGCGGACTGTTTCCCAAAGGGATGGCCGAAGATGCCTTCCGCGACATGCTGGACCTTGAAATAGCCAAAACAACCGCCAGTCAAGGCACCCTGGGAATTGCCGACGCTCTATTCAGGCAATTGCAACCCAAGGAAATCCCCGAGGACTGATGCGATCATAAATATTTCAATGTGTTGGTGTGGTCCCCTCCTGGTCAAATCAATGGCCTCATCTCGCTTGACAGGGTAAAAACCCCGGTTCATCAACATTCCTACCTGCTAAATCTTATTTTCATATTTTTTTCTAAAGTTATTTCAACTTACGGTCGATAAGACACCCAGGAAAAGATATCATGCAATGCTGGGCTTTCGCCTGTGCCCGAAGAGCTTGAGAAAAACAGGCAAAACCAAATGGAAGGGTGAGTCTCATGACAGACAAAATCGACTTCGGCAAAAGCATTGGACCGATCGGCGGGCTGAACAAGGCACGCAAGGTGGAAACCACCAAAGCGGAAGCCGGCAAAGCCACAACGGACCGGGTCGACTTCTCGTCGGTTCTGCAGGAAGTGAACAAAACCAGGGAAACTTCCATGACTTCCAACGTTGAACGGAACCAGAAGGTCGCGGCTCTCAAAGCCCAGGTAGAAAGCGGCTCCTACCGCCCCGACCTGGAAAAGGTCGCTTCCAGCTTAGTGGCGTTCCTCGCGGCAGAGAAATAGCCATGGCATCCCGGGCGCTACAGAATCAACTGATCCGGCTGCACGAACTCATTCTCCTCGAACGTCAACACGCCAAAAGCTTTTCCATGGAGGAGCTGTTGACGACCACGAAGGAGAAGGAGACCCTCTTGCAGCAGTTGGAATCGGTCAGTGAAGCCGGTCCTGAAATTCGCGCCCTGGCGGAAACCATCAAGCGGGAGAACCGTCGCAACGCTTATCTCTTCTGGTCCACCCTGAAGTTCGTACGGGAAAGCATTTCTTTTTTCAATCGTCAGGTGACTCAAACGTCTTACGGTGCTGGAGGGACCCTGATCAACCGGGGTAGCAGCGGCATGGTACTGGCGGGGAGAGTGTAACCATGAGTGGACTGGTCAACGCACTGAACATCGGCAAGAGCTCTCTGCTCGCCGGACAAAAGGCGATAGAGGTCACCGGCAACAATATCTCCAACGTCAACACCCCCGGTTATTCCCGGGAGGTGCCGATTTTCAGTGATTTCCCCTCCATCGAAATGCGCGGTTTCTTCGTCGGCCGTGGTGCTCAAGTGGCCTTGGTCGATCGCGAGCATGACGCTTTTATCACCCGCCAGATCCAGGAAAAAAGCGCCGGTCTCGGTGACGCCGAAGCCAAAGCGGATCCCTTGACCGAGCTCGAACGCATCATCAGCATTTCCGACAACAGTCTTGCTTCCAAAATAGATGAATTCTTCGGCTCCTGGCAGGATTTGAGTATCGACCCCAGCAGCCGCACCTCCCGGGAAACGGTTATCATCAGTGGCGAGCACCTGGCCACGGCTTTTTCCCAGACCATCGAAGATCTGAACACCTTGCGCCGGAATCTGGACATCAATCTGATTTCCCACGTCGAGGAACTGAACGCCAAACTTGACGAGATGGTCTCGCTCAATGGACGTATCACCACCATCGAGGCAACTGGCCAAATCGCTCTGGCCGACCGTGACCGCCGAGACCTTCTGGTGCAGGAAATCTCGGCCGCCCTGGGAACGCGTTCGGTCGAATCACCCACCACCGGTCAAGTCTCCCTCTTTCTTCCCAACGGCATTCCGGTACTGCAGGACGCCTATTGCCTGAACCTGAGCTACGACAATTCCGGCGATTATCTGGATGTGTACCTGGAAATAAACAGCCAGCGGGTTTCCTTCAGCACGGACAATATCGGCGGTTCTTTCAGCGGGATGTTGCAGATGCGCGATGAATTCATTCCGGATGTCATAGCGGATCTTGACCAGCTCGCCTACAATCTGGCCATCGAAGTCAACCAGGTTCATCAGTGGGGGACCGGCCTGGACGGGGGGTTCAGCCGCCCCTTCTTTACCCCGCCGGCGCAAGCAACCGGATCCGCGAAAGCCCTCTCCGTCGCCATCAGTGATTACCGACAGGTGGCCGCGGGCCGCTCCGACGCCACCGGTGACAACACCAATGCCCTCGACATTGCGGCCCTGGGACAAGCCCAGAACATGAACGGAACGGAAAGCTACGTCGAATTCTATTCCTCCCTGGCGTCCCGCATCGGCACGGAGTCGCGGCAGAATCAACTGGCCCTTGCCGGCAGCCAGGATTCCCTGGAACAACTCAGCAATCTGCGCGATGCCAAAGTCGGCGTATCGCTTGAAGAAGAAATGATCAACCTCCTCAAGTATCAACGATCCTTCGAGGCTTCGGCCAAGTTCGTCGCAACCATCGACGAAGTAATGGACAGCCTGCTCAGCCTGAAGAGGTAAGTCATGAAAGCTACCGAAGCGACCACCTATCGCAGCCTGATGAGTCATATCAATACCGTCAGCGAACGCCTGAACAACCTGCGGCTGCAAAGCGCCACCGGCAAAAAACTCTCGGCTCCCTCCGATCAGCCCGCCGCGATTCGTCCGGTTCTGTTGGACCGTTCGCAACTTACTGCTTCCGACTGTTATATCGAAGCAAACTACAAGGCCCTCGAACGGGTCAACACCATGGACAGTCATTTCTCCCAGATGGAAGACCTGATGACCCGTGTCAAAGAAATCACCATCGCCGCCAACAACGGCTCCTTAAACCAGGCGGATCTGGCATCCTACGCCATGAATGTGGCTCAAATCAGGGAAGAACTCTTCTCTACGGCCAACTCCCAGATCAATGGACAATACCTCTTCGCCGGCTTTTCCGACGATGTCACCCCCTTTACTGCCAATCCCGCTTCCGTCAGCGGCGTCGACTACCGGGGAGATTCCCGTAATATAAAGCTGGAAATCGGTCCCGATAATCGGGTAACCGTCAACCATGACGGCAATTCCCTGTTCCTCGGTC
>JARRKW010000137.1:0-4778 GCA_037387645.1 Desulfuromonadaceae bacterium | reverse complement strand
CCGACATTGTTATCCTGAGTATTCTCGGGATTTTTCTGATCAAGGGGATATGGCGCGGTCTGCTGAAGGAAACCTGCTCGCTGTTGGGCCTGCTGCTCGGCGCGTTCCTGGCTTTCCGTTTTCATGCGCCCATAGCGGAAGCGCTTTCCGAGGTTTTCACTTTTCCCTTGCAGCTTTGCGTACTGATCTCGTTTCTGGTTCTGTTTCTGACCACCGTGCTGATCTTTGCGCTTGTCGGTTATTTTCTGTCGCGGCTGGTCAAGCTGATTTTTCTCGGTGGATTCAACCGGGTTGCCGGAGGTTTTTTCGGCCTGCTGCAGGGAGGAGTGCTGTTGGCCCTGGTATTGTTCGGCCTGTCGTCCTCCCAGCTGCCGGTAAATTTTGACCGGATGCTGAAAGGGGCCGAATTGGCGCCTCCTTTCGTGCAACTGGGCGGAGCGATTTTTCAGGGCAGCATCCGGGTGCTGGATGGCGGCAACGCCCGCACCTAGCCCGTGCCTGAAGTTGTTCCAAAAACGGTGCTGTGTATGCCCGGGAACGAAACAGATGGTTCCATGATCGAAGCGACCCTGCGGGTTCTCGAATACGACAAGGTTATTGCTTTGCTGGCCGGTCATACCGCCAGCGCGCCGGGACGCGAGTTGGCCCTGGCCCTGGCCCCCCTGCCCGGTCGGGAGGCGGTGGTCGAGGCCCTGACCGAAGTCGCGGAGATGGTTGTGCTGCTGACCGAGCAGGGCCGGCCGCCGGTGGGCGGTTGTCGCGATCTGCGCGATGCCCTCTATCGCCTGCGGGCCGAGGGAACGTTCCTGCTGCCCGAGGTTTTGCTCGATGTTCGCAGCAGTATCGAGGCGGCCAGCGAATGTCGCAGCTATTTCAGCGAACGGGAGCGGGCGCTGCGGCTGGGGGCTCGTGCCACCGAACTGGAAGTGTTGCGGGAGGTGCTGCGGGAGATCCGTCAGAGTGTAGGTTCCCGGGGGGAACTGCTGGACAGCGCTTCCTTCGAGCTGGGCGACCTGCGACAGCAGCAGCGGCAGTTGCGCAGCCGGATCAAGAGCGGATTGGAAAATCTGCTGAACTCCGAGGCCCTGGCGGGCGCTTTTCAGGAGCGCCTGATTACCGAACGCAACGGGCGCTATGTGGTGCCGGTGCGGGCCGATCATCGCGGTCAGGTCAAGGGGTTTGTCCACGACGAATCGGGCAGCGGACAGACCCTGTATGTGGAACCGGTTTCGGTGCTGGAGTGGAACAATCAGCTGCAGAGCCTGCAGCGGGAGGAGAAACGGGAGGAAGAGCGGATTCTGCGGCGCCTGTCGGCTCTGGTTCGACGCGATGCGGCGGCCTTGCGGCGCAACCAGGAGATTTTGGCCCATTTCGATCTGCGGGCCGCCGCCGGCCATTTTGCCATAAGTTGCGAGGCGGTCGCGCCCAAGCTGGCCGCTTCCCCGCTGCTGGAACTGCGGGCCGCCCGGCATCCGTTGCTGTTGTTTCAGCCCGACGGCAGCCGACGTCGGCAGGAGGTGGTGGCCATCGATCTGCTGCTGGGGGAGCAGGCCGACACCCTGGTGATCAGCGGACCCAATACCGGTGGCAAAACGGTGGCGTTGAAAACCATCGGCCTGCTGGTGTTGATGGTGCGGTCGGGTTTGCATATCCCCTGTCATGCCGACAGCCGGATGGGGTTGTTCGGTCAGGTTTTCGCCGACATCGGCGATGAGCAGAGTATCGAGGAAAACCTGTCGACCTTCTCCGGCCATTTGCGGCGCATCGGGCGCATTCTGGCGGCGGCCGATGGTGATTCCCTGGTGCTGATGGATGAGGTGGGCACCGGTACCGATCCGGCCGAAGGCGGAGCCTTGGCCATGGCTGTGCTGGATAGTCTGCGGCGGCGCGGAGCTCGAACCGTGGTGACTACCCATCTCAATCTGGTCAAGGGCTATGCCCATCTGCAGCCGGGGGTGGAGAACGCGGCGGTGGAGTTCGATCGCACCACCCTGGCCCCGACCTATCGGCTGCATTATGGTATTCCCGGCGCCAGCAACGCCTTTACCATTGCCCGGCGGCTGGGTATTAGTGAAGAGGTGCTGGAGCAGGCCTCCCGTTACCTGGGACAGGGTGAGCGGGAAGGCCTGGAATTGCTGGAAGAACTCAATCGTCTGCGCGAGCAACTGGAGCGGGAGCTGACCGATGCCGAGCGACTCAAACGCCGGGCCCAGCAGGAACGGGAAAAGCGGCGCCAGCTGTTGCAGGAGCTGGAGGAACAGAAACGCGGCATTCTGGACAAGGCCACCCGGCGGGGGGAGCGGCTGGTGCGGGAGACGGAACAGCGGTTGAAGGCGTTGTTAAAAGAAGTTCCCAAGCAGTCCCTCGAGGTCAAGGAGCAGGCCCGCTTGATGACCGATCTGCGCGGCATTCGCCAGGAGCTGACCGCGGCGGCGCCGGCGCCCGTGAGCAAGGGCAAGGCACCGCAGCAGGTCGATGTCGGGGAGCTGCTGCGGGTGCCGGCCCTCAATGCCGAGGCCGAGGTGGTCCGTCTTTGCGGGGAAGAGGTCGAACTGTCCGTTGCCGGCAAGAAGCTGCGTCTGCCCCTGGCTCGGCTGGAGGCTTATGCGCCCCGCCGTTTCGCCCAACGCAGCGGCGAAGGGAAGGTCCGCAGCCGGGTTGAGCGTGAAGGCTTCAATCCGAAACTGATGCTGGTTGGCAAGCGGAGTGAAGACGCCCTGCTGTTGCTCGACCGGTTCGTCGATGATGCCCTGTTGCACCATCAGCGACAGGTCGAGGTGGTTCACGGGGCCGGGGAAGGGATTCTGCGCCGCGTGGTGCGTGAATTTCTGGCCGGCCACCGCGAGGTCAAGGCATTCCATGCCGCTGACCAGAGTCGGGGCGGAGACAACGTAACCCTGGTTGAGCTGAGCGAAGGATGAGAGGACGCATCCCTGAAGAGACCATTCGTGAAATTCGCGAGCGGTGCGATATCGTTCAGGTCGTTTCCTCTTATCTTCCCCTGAAACGGTCGGGGGTCAATCATCAGGGACTGTGCCCGTTTCACTCGGAGAAGACGCCGTCCTTCAATGTCAATGCCGCCAGACAGATCTTCCATTGTTTCGGTTGCGGCGTTGGCGGCAATGTCTTTTCCTTTGTCATGCGCATGGAAGGACTGGCCTTTCCCGAAGCGGTGCGGCGCTTGGGTGAGCAGGTCGGGATTCAGGTGGCGGAGGATGCCCCGGATCCGGCCGAACTGCGACGCCGGGAAGCGCGGGAACGGCTGGTGCGGATCAGCGAGGCCGCCTGCGATTTTTATCACCGGATTCTGCTGGAGGAAGCGGACGGAGCCCCCGGTCGTCGCTATCTGCGGGAGCGGGGCTATGATGGGGAGACGGCCCGTCATTTCCGCCTCGGTTTCGCGCCGGGTCGCTGGGACGGCCTGACCCGGCTTCTGCAGCAACAGGGGTTCGATCTGCGGGAGGTCAAGGAACTGGGTCTGATCCGGTCGCGGGAAAAGGCCGCCGGCGAATACGATCTGTTTCGCCAACGGCTGATTTTCCCGATTACGGGAATCGACGGTCGGGTGGTGGCCTTCGGCGGGCGGGTGCTGGACGATGCCCTGCCCAAATATATCAATTCGCCGGAATCCCCCCTCTACCACAAGGGGCGCATTCTCTATGGCCTGAGCCAGGCGCGGGAGGAGATGCGCCGCTACGAGGAAGTGGTGGTGGTGGAAGGCTATTTCGACCTGCTGGCATTGCAGCGGGCCGGGTTTTCCCGGGTAGTGGCCACCTGCGGCACGGCGCTGACCGAAGAACATGGGCGCCTGTTGCAGCGTTACGCGAAAAAGGTATTATTATTATTCGACCAGGACAAAGCCGGTCAGAAAGCCACCTTTAGGGCCATGGAAACCCTGCTGCCTTTGGGTCTGTCGCTGGCGGTGGTGAGCCTCGATCAGGGGGAGGATCCCGACTCCTTCCTGCACAAGCAGGGCGAGGCGGCCTTTACCGCTCGGTTGCAGGAAGCCCGTTCGGCCTTGGATGTCTATCTGGAGGCCGAGCTGGCCGCGCAGGGCGACAGTATCGAGGGGCAGGCCCTGGCCACGGAGGAGATTCTGCGTTTCCTGGCCCTGGTGCCGAGCGAGATCGAGCGCAGTCTGTATCTGCAGCATTTGGCCCGGCAGACCGGACTGACCCCGGAATTGCTGCAACAGCGGCTGCGGCGGTCGCAGCACCCTTCCCGGGAGGTCGCGCCGGTTCCTGCCGCTCCCGCAGCGCGACCGCCAGCGGTCAAGGGGAAGGAAACCAAAGCCCAGGAAATGCTGTTGCGGCTCATGATTGAGGATGAGCGGGTGCGGACCGCAGTGGCGGAAGAAGGGGTGAACAGCCTGTTTTTCGATGCGTCGCGGCAGGCCATTGCCGGGCAAATTCTGGCGGCGGTAGGCGACGACGGGAACATAATCGAATCGATGCTGTTCGATCGCTTGAACGAGGAGCAGAAAGCCATACTTTCGGGTATCCTGGTAAGAGATGAACAGGCTTTTGCCGAAGAGCGCCAGCGCATTGTGCAGGACTGCCGGCAAACGGTACGTAAAGAAAACCTGAAACGACGGATTCGGGAGCTAGATCAACAGATGCAGGCGGCGGAACAGGCGGGCGATCGACAGCGGCTGGCGGTTTTGCAGGTCGAACGGTTGCAGGTTTGCCGAGAACTGAAAAAATAGGGCGGCGTCGTTGAAAATGGATGCCACCGGCTCAAATTCGGGCTCAAAGGGGATGTTTGCGCATGTCGAAAAA
>JARRKW010000136.1:0-4786 GCA_037387645.1 Desulfuromonadaceae bacterium | reverse complement strand
CTTTCGCCGGAACAGCGACAAACCCTGGGAATTGTCGCCTAGCGGTGGTCAGGGTTTCAGGGCGTCGCGGAAGAAGCGGGTCAGAACGATACCGAAATAGCGCAGGCAGGCCAGCAGCAGAGCCATGGCGGCGGCCTCGTCCAGATTGCCGAGCAAGGGCAGATTGTCGGGAATGAGTTCGAACAGCCCGGACCCTGGATTGAACAGGTAGATGGCGGCGATCAGTCCGATGATAAAAACGATGGGTTTTTTCATGGCTCCGATTTCTCCTCCTTGGTGACCGTTTCGAGCAGGGAGGCCCGGCGAACCCGGCCGCCGCCAAAACGGTCGCTGAGTTGATCGAGGGCCAGATCAAGCTTGGCCAGACGCTGCCGGTCCTCGTCGGGAAAGAGCCCGGCCTGATGGGAGTCGGCCGCCTCCAGTCCGCTCAGGGTCAGGCCCAGCAGGCGTACCGGCCTGCGACCCGCCTCGGTACGGTGCAACAGTTCGGTTCCCGCCCGGTAGAGAATCAGGCCGTTGGCGCTCAGGTCGGACAGGGTCAGCCGGCGGGTCTGGGTGGAAAAATCATGGTAGCGGATTTTAAGGGTGAGGCAGCGCCCTGCCAGGCCCTGACGGCGCAGTCGCAGGGCCACTTTTTCCGCCTGAGCCAGCAATACTCGCCGCAGTTGTTCAAGGTCTTGCAGGTCCCGACTGAAGGTTTCCTCCGCGCCCATGGACTTGATGGGCGCGGCGATCTCGACGGTTCGCGTATCTTCTCCCCGGGCCAGGCGATAGAGCCGTTCCCCGTAAACCCCGAACATCCTTTTCAGCTGATTTTCCGGCATGTGGCGCAGATCGGCCACCGTCTGGCAGCCCAGGCGGTGCAACTGCTGCGCGGTTTTGCCTCCCACCCCCCAGAGCCGTTCCACCGGCAGGGGCAAAAGAAACCTGTCCACCTGTTCCGGAAGTATTTCCAGCAAACCATCCGGTTTGGCCTGTTGCGAGGCGAGTTTCGCCAGAAATTTGTTCGGCGCCACCCCGCCACTTACGGCCAGTCCCGTTTCCGCCCGGACCTCCCGACGAATGCGTTCCCCAATCTGAACGGCCGTACCGAAGAGGCGTTCACAGCCCGAGACATCCAGGAAGCCTTCGTCGATGGAGAGCGCTTCAATGCGGTCGGTGTAGCGACCGAAAATGGCGAAAATCTGTCGTGATATCTCCCGATAATGCGCCATGCGTACCGGCAGCAAGTGGGCCTGGGGGCACAGACGCAGTGCCCGGCTGATGGGCATGGCCGAGTGGACGCCGAAGCTGCGGGCTTCATAGGAACAGGCCGATACCACCCCGCGTTCACGGCTGCCGCCGACAATAACCGGCTGATGTTGCAGCTCCGGCTGATCCCGCTGTTCCACCGAGGCGTAGAAGGCGTCCATATCGAGATGAAGGATGGAATTTTTCATGGTCTGAATTCTGGCATGTTCGAAATGAAGACACAAGGGAAGAACATATTCTGGAAATCGACGCCGACTTGCCGTATACAATATGTTGACAGAAATTCCAATTCCTTTAGACTGGGTCCATAATCGCGGAAGTCTCATGGAAACCATTCTGATCATTGAAGACAGCAAGGTAATGCAGGCCAGACTCGAGGACAGTCTGGCGAAGCATTTTCGACTGGTATTCGCCGAAGACGGGGAACGCGGTATAGCGATTGCCTGCGAGAAGCGGCCTGATCTTATTCTGCTGGATATCTATCTGCCGCAGATGGATGGGTATCAGGTCTGCGGGATCTTGAAAGGGGATCTTTGTACCCGTGAAATTCCCGTCCTGTTTCTCACGTCCCTGGAATCCGAGCAGGAAAAGCTGCGCGGCTTTGAAGCCGGCGCCGATGACTATATCGTCAAGCCTTTCTATGCCGGTGAACTGCTGGCACGCATCCGCTTGCATCTGGCTTCACGTCGGGAAAAGCAGCTGGCGTTGGAACTGGAACGGCTGAAATTGCTGCAGGAGATGGCGGTGGCCCTCAGTCATGAATTCAACAATCCCCTGACCACCATTTTCGGACATCTCCACCTGGCCATGCGGGAGCTTGCAACGGTAGATTCGGTCTCCGATCATCTGCTGAAAATTCGTGAAGAGCTGGAGAAGATTCACGCCATCGTCGGCAAGTTGGCCAAAGCCTCGCGTGTCGTCAAAACCGACTATTTCATGGGCGAAACGATGATCGACCTCAACGAAATTTGAGCCTCGACTTACCCCATACCTCTGATTTTAGCGGCAATCTGTTCGGCAATCTGTTCCTGATCAAAACCCTCCCCGTTTATCCACAGCTCGCCATAGCGTTGGTAGAGTGGTTGCCGCTCCCGGAACAGAGCGCGAAAGGTCTGGCCCTTGGCCTTGGCGATGCCCCTGCTGTCGAAGTTATGGATCCTGCGTTTGATTTCCTCATAGCGCACCTGGAGAAAAACAATGGTCGAAAGGCGTTGCAGGTGGGCCATCCCGCTCTCGCTGTAGACGGCACTGCCGCCGGTGGCGATGACGTGCCGGTCGATGTTCAGGGAGAGGATCTCTGCCTCTTCAATTTTGCGCAGATGGTGATGATCTTTTTCATCCAGGATCTGTTGCAGGGTCTTTTGCTGGTGTACCTGAATCAGGACATCGGTGTCGACGAATCCATAGGACAGCTGTTTGGCCAGGATAACACCGATGGTGCTTTTGCCGGCTCCGGGCATGCCGATCAGGGTGATATTGGCTTTTTTCATCGGGTTTTCCAGTGAATGGCGGGGAAGTTGTCAATGCGAACTTAATTTTAACAGTTATGGCGGGCTGTCGCAAAGGGGCAAGGGGAACCTCTCGGGAGGGATCGGGAGGTTGGAGGCGGGGCCGCAAGGATTCATTTGCCGGCAACAAAAGGGGCCTGCCGACAACAGGCCCTGAGGATGGCATGGATATTACTTTTGTGGTTAAAGACGGCAGTAATCTTCCAGTGCGCGTTCAAGACCGCGGAGTCCATCGATAGTCAGTACTCCGATGGCGCCGCATTTAGTGCATTTGCGTTGTTTTCCGGGAGAGATGTCGAGGACGCGTTGATGAAAATTCCTTTTACATCGTGGACATTCGTAACCAATGGTCAGTTCCATGAGCCACCTCCTGCCAGGACGTTTTATGATAAAAATTAACGCAGGCTAAGATGCTGCCAGAAAATGGCTGCCCCTTGCAAGCGAAATCGAACCACCCGGCAAGGCCGTGCCGCCGAGGACTGCAAGCCACCTGCGGGCTTGCCAGCCTTTGAAGTTTTGTTAATAATAAAGCATACTGTTGCGAAGATGGGGGACCCATGTCCGACCTGTTCGATTTTGGGAAATATGCGGAACATGTCCAGTCTTTGACCATGGAAGAGTTGCAGGCGGCGGAAGATGGCGCTGGTCTGGCGACAATGATGGGGCGGATTAATACCGTTGCCGAAACCGCCTTGAAACTCCATGGCGACAGTGATGAGCATATTGCTTGTCAAGCTGGTTGCGGCGCCTGTTGCGTGGTAAACGTTGCGGTTCTCTTTCCGGAACTGGTGGCCATTGCCGATTTTGTACAGACGCAGTTCGAGCGGGAGCAGCAACTTTCGCTGGATCGCAGATTGGCCTGCATGACGGCAAGGGTTGCCGGCCTCAATGAGGAAGAGCGGATTCTTTTGCGGGAGCCTTGCGCTTTTCTGGATGCAGCGCAAAACTGCAGCATATATCCGGTACGCCCGTTGATCTGCCGATCCGTTACCTCCATCGATGTCCGTCATTGTGAAGAGGCACTGCGGTTGGTGGCGTTTGCTGAAGAGCGGCCGATTTTCCAGAATATCTTCCAGAAGAATTTGCTGGATGAAACCTTTATCGCTTTGGCTCAGGGGCTGACCCAGCTCGGTTTCGACGACCGTAGCGAACAACTGACCCTGGGGATGCAGCAGTTGCTGGCCAGCCCGCAGCAGGTCGAGCGGTTTTTGGATCGGCAGCCGGTATGGGGTGATTGAAGCCAAGGGGTTGAGTTTCGCATTCGGCCCGATCCGGACTGCGAGTTGTTGTTTTACACAAGGGAGTATTCATGCAGACCGAACTCAATGGCATTCGCCTGGCTTATGAAGAGGAAGGCAGTGGCCCGGCCGTGATGTTGATTCACGGCTTTCCCCTCTGTCGGCGGATGTGGCGGCCACAAATGGCGGCGTTGACGGCGGCCGGTTACCGGGTTGTGCTGCCGGATCTGCGCGGTTTCGGCGAGAGTGAAACGGGCGGGGAGTCCGGTTCCATGGATCTGTTGGTCGATGACCTGATCGCCCTGCTGGATCATCTGGGGATTGAAAAAGCCGTTGTCGGCGGTATGTCCATGGGCGGGTATGTGTTGCTCAATATGCTCGCTCGCTATCCCCGGCGTCTGGCCGGCGCTTGTTTTATCGTAACCCGCAGTGATGCGGACGACGACCAGGGAAGGGTCCGGCGCAACCATCTGATTGCCGAAATCAGGGCCGGTCGGGCGGTTGCGGTGCCGCAGGCGTTTGTCCCCATTCTGTTCGCGGAAGAGACGGCGATCCGACAGGCCGCGTTGATGGAGGAGGTCCGCCAGTGGATTGTGGCGACCGATCCGGCGGGGCTGGTTCTCGGGTTGGAGGCAATCCGTGACCGTCGCGATTCGTCCGGGTTGCTGCCAACACTGACGCGTCCAAGCCTGGTTATCGGGGCGGTTGGGGACAAGGCGATCCCCGTGGAGAAATCGACGGCCTTGGCGGAAGGTATTCCCGGCGCCCAATTGAGCCTGATTGCCAGCG
>JARRKW010000135.1:0-4789 GCA_037387645.1 Desulfuromonadaceae bacterium | reverse complement strand
TCTCTATAAATTGCAACTCAATGAGAGAGCTTACTTCCCCACAACCTGGGTCCGGGTAAAAACCGACCGCAACACCATCTGCTGCCCCTCGATATTCTCCCGCGCCCCTTCCTCGCGATCCACCAGGGTGACGATGCCGATCACTTCCAGCCCTTCTTCCTTGGCCCGTTCCACCGCCTTCATGGAGGAACCGCCGGTGGTGGTGACATCCTCGACGATGACCACCCGCGATCCCGGGGGCAGGTTCTTGCGCCCTTCCAGCCATTGGCCGGTGCCGTGCCCCTTCGGTTCCTTACGGATGATAAAGGCGTGGACATTTTCCCCGTCCAGATGAGCGGCAATGGAGGTGGCGGTGGCGATGGGATCGGCTCCCAGGGTCAGTCCGCCGACGCCGTGAATGGGACCGGAAAACTGCTTCACTTCCTGCCAGAAGGCCTTGCCCACCAGCAGCCCGCCTTTGGCATGCAGAGTGGTCTGCTTGCCGTCAAAGTAGAAATTGCTCTTGCGGCCGGAGGCCAGGGTGACATCCCGCTCCTCGTAGGAGAGTTCCCGCACAATCTGCATCAATTCATCGCGTTCCGCCTGAGTCATAAGAATCCTCCAGAGATTTTCATTTAAGGGGCCAAAGCCCGGGTTAAAACAGGCCCAATTGACTGTCGTCCTTCAGGCGCGGAAACCGCACCGGATATTTGCCGCTGAAGCAGGCATCGCAATAGCCCTTCTTATCTCCGGCAAGCGGAGCGCCGGCGGCGGTATGCATGCCTTCGATGGAGAGATAGCCCAGGGTATCCGAAGTAATGTAGCGATTGATTTCCTCCACCGAGTGGGAGGACGAGATCAACTCCTTACGCGTGGGCGTATCGATGCCGTAGTAGCAGGGGTAGCTGGTGGGCGGACTGGAAATGCGCACATGCACTTCCTTGGCGCCGGCATTGCGGATCATTTTGATAATCTTCCGCGCTGTGGTCCCGCGCACGATGGAATCATCAATGACCACCACCCGTTTCCCCTCAATGAGATCCCGCACTGGATTGAGTTTGATCTTGACCCCGAAATGGCGGATGGACTGCTGCGGCTCGATAAAGGTGCGCCCCACATAATGGTTGCGGATCAGACCGAGCTCGAAGGGAATCCCCGATTCCTCGGCATAACCGATGGCCGCCGGCACCCCCGAATCGGGGATGGGGATGACCAGATCGGCCTCAACGGCATGCTCGCGGGCCAGCATGCGGCCGAAGGCCTTGCGCACGTGATAGACCTGCTGGCCGAAGATGGTGCTGTCGGGCCGGGCAAAATAGATATGTTCAAAGATGCAGGGGGACGGCTCGGTCTGGGCGAAGGGATGGAAGGACTGCAGACCGTTCTTATCGATGAGGATCAGCTCCCCCGGCTCCAGTTCGCGGATGAACTGGGCCTCGATCAGGTCGAGAGCGCAGGTCTCCGAAGCCACCACATAGGCACCGTCGAGCTTGCCCAGCACCAAAGGGCGGAAACCATTGGGATCCCGCACCGCCACCATGCGGGTTTCAGTGAGAAAGACCAGGCTGTAGGCACCCTTGACCTGATTCAGGGCAGAGGTAATGCGCTCCGGCAGGGAGTCACACTCGGATCGGGCCAGCAGATGAATGATGACTTCGGTATCGGCGATGGTGGAAAAAATCGAACCCTTGCGTTCCAGATCGTTGCGCACCTCCTGGGCATTCACCAGGTTGCCGTTGTGGGCCACGGCAATGCTGCCGCGATGATAATCGACCATAATCGGCTGGCAGTTCTTGAAGTCGTTCCCCCCGGCGGTGGAATAGCGCACATGCCCGATGGCGCTGTTGCCGGGCAGAGTCTCGAACACCGAATCGCGTTTGAAAACATCGGCCACCAACCCCATCCCCTTGTGGGTACGCAGGCGATTGCCGTCGGAGGCAACGATACCACAGCTTTCCTGGCCACGATGCTGCAGGGCGTAGAGACCGAGGTAGGTAAGATTGGCGGCCTCGGGATGACCATAGATACCGAACACACCGCATTCATCATGGAATTTATCAAACATGCAACCAGCGAACTCCCTAGGGGTTAACGACTTTAAGAAAGCCTAAACAGAAAACGCTTAACAGATGGTTAATCGGTTGAATATACCACAGCCGGGTCCCCAAAAGATACCAGGCGCACCGATGCGGTTAGGGCCTGCACCAGCGGTCAGAGCAGCTCCTCACGAATAAAGCGAATGGCGTTGCGATAGAGCCACAACCCCATCCCCTCTTCCGGCAGCTCGGGCTCCCGGGTCCAGCGCGGGTGATGGGTGCGATGCACATAGGCCTCCGGATGGGGCATCAGACCGAACAGGCGGCCACTGGCGTCGCAAACCCCGGCAATGGCGTTGATCGAGCCATTGGGGTTGAGCGGATAGTCCAGGGTGGGAGCCTGGTAATCGGAGTCGCAGTACTTCAGGGCGGCCAGATGGTCGGCTTCGATGCGCTCCAGCAGTTCGGCGCCGCGCACCATGAACTTCCCTTCGCCATGCCGCACCGGCAGATAGATGCCCTCCAGCTCCCGGGTATAGATGCAGGGGGAGGCCGGATCGACCTTGAGATAGGTCCAGCGATCCTCGAACCGGCCGCTGTCATTGTGGGACAGCGTGGCCGTCTGGGTAGAAAAATCCCCGTCCAGGGCGGGCAGCAGCCCCATCTTGACCATGAGCTGAAAACCGTTGCAGACCCCCATGATCAGCTTGCCATCGGCGATGAAACGCTGCAGCTGATCGGCCAGATGTTCCTGGCTACCCTGCACCGGGGCGTAGCGCAGCCGGTTGGCCCCGGCCTTGGCGCTGCCCAGATCGTCGCCGTCGAGAAAACCGCCGGCCAGGTTGAGAAAATGATAATCGTCCAGACACACCCGCCCGCTCAGCAGTTCGGCGATATGGACGATGTCGGCCACCTCGCTGCCGGCCAGACGGCAGGCGTGGGCCACCTCCCGTTCGCAATTGGTCCCGTTACCGGTAATAACGATCGATCGTACCTCAGGCATGATTACAGCTCCCTCAGCGGCGCCTGCCAGGCTTCTTTAAGTGTATGAATATCCGTATCGAGCAGGGGCGTCCCGGCCTGGCTGATGCACAATCGGGGCTCCGCCGTAACCTCGCCGATACAGGCGCAGGCGCTGCCGGCAAACAGGGCCTCGAAAGCCGCCCGCTTGGCCGGGTCCACCGTCACCAGCAGTCGGCTCTGCGATTCGGAAAAGAGCAGCTTGTCGGCCCGCAGCTCCGTCGCCACCGGTACCCGCTCCAACTCGGCCCGGATCCCGAAACCGCCGGCAAAAGCCTTCTCGGCCAGGGCTACTCCCAGACCCCCATCGGAGAGGTCGTGACAGGAACGGACCAACCCAGCCTGCTGCGCGGCATTGAGCGCCCGATAACGCTCCAGAGCGGCAGCGGCATCGACCTTGGGCACCTGGCTGCCCAGCTCCCCCCGCTGGCGGTAATATTCCGAGCCGCCGCATTCGTCGGCGGTAATCCCAAGCAGATAGACCAGGTCGCCGGGGGCCTTGACGTCCATGGAGACCGCCCGCCGCACATCCCCGATTTTACCGATGACGGAAAAAAGCACCGTCGGCGGGATGGATATTTTCGTATCGCCGATCTGGTAATCATTCTTCATGGAATCCTTGCCCGAGATCAACGGTACGCCGAAGGCCACGCAGTAATCGTATAGGGCCTGATTGGCGCGTACCAGCTGGGCGGCCTTGTACGCGCCATCCGGCGTCTTCTCGCTCTGCACCGGATCGCACCAGCAGAAGTTATCCAACCCCGCCACATGGTCGATGTTGCCGCCCACGGCCACATAGTTGCGCAGCCCCTCGTCGATGGCGCAGGCCATCATGTGGTAGGTGTCGATATCGGAATAGCTCGGGCAGATACCGTGGGAGACCACTACCCCTTCGAAGGAATCGAACAGGGGGCGAAAGACGGCGGCATCGGAGGGACCGTCGTTGGCCACCCCGACCAGCGGCTTGATGACCGTGCCGGCCTGCACCTCGTGATCGTAGCGGCGCACCACACTCTCTTTGGAACAGATGTTGAGTCGCCCCAGCAGGCCCTTGAGCTCCGCAGCCAGATCGCCGGGCGCCGCAAAGGTCGGCTCGGCCAGCGCCGGCGGCATCCATTTGGCCCGCAGTTGCATCTGCGGCACCCCCTCATGGAGGAACTGCATAGGCAGATAGGCGACGGTCTTGCCCTCATAGAAACAGTGGAAGTATCCGGAATCGGTGAACTGCCCCAGATCGCTGGCCTCCACGTCCATTTCTCTGGCCAACTGCAGAAATTCCGCCAGCTTGGCCGGCGGCACCGCCAGGGTCATGCGCTCCTGGGCTTCGGAAATGAGGATTTCCCAGGGTTGCAACCCGGGGTATTTGAGAGGCGCGCGGTCGAGGTGCAGTTCAAAACCATTGGTATCCTCGCCCATTTCCCCAACGGAAGAGGACAGGCCACCGGCGCCGTTGTCGGTGATAGCGCTGTACAGCCCCCGGTCGCGGGCCAGCAGCAGGAAATCGAACATTTTCTTCTGGGTGATGGGATCGCCGATCTGTACTGCGGTGACGGGCGAACCCTCATGCAATTCCTCGGAGGAGAAGGTGGCGCCGTGAATGCCGTCCTTGCCGATGCGGCCACCGGTCATGACGATGTGATCCCCCACCCGGGCCTGCTTCTCGTGGCAGGGTTTGCCGTTCAGGTCGCGGGGCATGATGGAGGCGGTACCGCAGTAAACCAGGGGCTTGCCGGCAAAGCGCTCGTCGAAAACGA